>USHL01000145.1 GCA_900554525.1 uncultured Oscillospiraceae bacterium
CGAGATTCGAACTCGTGTTACCGCCGTGAAAGGGCGGTGTCTTAGGCCTCTTGACCACCGGGCCGGAAAATGGTGGCTGTAATTGGATTTGAACCAATGACACTGCGGGTATGAACCGCATGCTCTAGCCAACTGAGCTATACAGCCGTATTTACCGTGACCAGTATATTATATCTAAAGCTTTAAGTTTTGTCAATACTTAATTTTCAATTTCTCCGAATTTTTCAAAAATATTCCTTTTACTCCCTTTGTTTTTTTCTTGACAATTACACGGATTATGCTATAATAATAAAAACTGTCTCATTTGAGACATTTGGCGGTGATTGCTTGATTTACGAAAATCTGTTTCTGCTTGACGGATTAAACCCCTCGGAAAAGCAAAAAATAATCTCATGCCTGCCAAAGCCGGTGCTGTTTTCAAAAAAAGAAATCATTTATTCCGCCGATAAATTCCGCCGTTCTCTCGGGCTTATAGTAAGCGGAAAGGCCACGGCTGCCGCCGACAATCAAAGCTGTGTTCCCATAAAAAATTTCAGCGCCGGAATGTGCTTCGGCGCGGCTGCGCTTTTCGGAAACAGCGATAAATACGTCAGTACAGTAACGGCGGCATCCGACTGCGAAATCCTGTTTCTGAGCGAAGAATACCTCACCGACCTGTTTACGGAATATCCTCGCACAGCGGTAAATTATATAACCTTCCTCTCGGACAGAATACGCTTTCTCAATTCAAAGCTCAGCGTTTTCTCCTGCCACGGGGCCGAAAGCACCGTTTTAAAATATCTTTCGGCCGCTGCCGACAGCGACGGCTTCGCTGATATCCCCCAAAATATGACTCTGCTTTCAAAGATGCTCGGCCTCGGACGCGCCACACTTTACCGAAGCCTTGATTCTCTTGAAAGCCGCGGTTTTATCAAAAGGGAAAATTATAAAATAAAGGTGATAAACAATGAAAAGAATTATTAGCTTGCTACTCACACTGGCGCTCTGCCTTGCTCTTGCTGCCTGCGGCAATTCCGACGGCGGTAAAACCGACAGCAGCCTGCCCGATGTCACATCGTCACAGCAGAAGCTCGACGTAAAATGCAACGTCTTCGCCCTGAACGGTCCTACCGGCATGGGCATGGCTCCGCTTATGAAAAAGGCTGAAAACGGCGAAGGCAGACTTGATTATAATATCAAAACAGTCGGCAGCAATGACGAAATCATAGCAAAGCTTTCCAACAAAGAGGCTGACATTGCCGCAGTCGCGACTAATCTTGCTTCTACACTCTATTCTAAAACAGACGGAAATATATCGGTACTGGCCGTCAATACCCTCGGCGTTCTCTGCCTTGTTGCCAAGGGCGAAGAAATAAACGACATCGCCTCTCTTAAAGGAAAAACCGTCTACGCTACCGGTCAGGGTGCAAATCCGGAATATATTATGAACTATATATTTGAACAAAACGGTCTCAAGGTCGGCGAAGATGTAAAGATTAACTTTGTAGCCCAGCCCACCGAGCTTGTAAATGTCTTTGCAACCAATGAAAATGCGATCGCCGTAGCACCCCAGCCGGTAGCTACAACCATTACCGTCAAGAATACAGACGCCAAAATAGTGCTTGATATGAACGACGAATGGAATAAGGTCAGCGACACTAAGCTCGTTATGGGCTGCATAGTCGCCCGTAAAGACTATATCGAGCAAAATCCCGAAGCGGTAAAGGTATTTCTCGAGGAATATGCGGAATCAGTCGATACCGTAAACAGCGATCCGGATACAGCAGGTGCCCTGTGCGAAGAATACGGCATAGTCGCCTCGGCCGCGATCGCCAAAAACGCTCTTCCCTACTGCAACATCGTTTTTGAGGACGGAGCCACTATGAAAACCGACCTTTCTGCTTATCTCAATTTTCTGTTTGAAAAATCTCCCGCGAGCGTAGGCGGAAAGCTGCCCGGCGATGATTTCTATTATGAGGCTGAATAAAAACCGTGCCGTGTCGGCGGAAAACGCCGATAATACCTCGCGGCTTACAAGGCTTAAAAAATTTATTAAATGGACTGCCGTAGCGCTGTTGTGGCTCGGCATATGGCAGTTTGCGGCGGCCGCCGTCGGGCAGGAGATACTTATCCCCCGCCCTGCGGCCGCCTTTTCGGCTTTACGTGAAATGATGAAAACCGCTGACTTTTGGTATTCGGCGGCAATGTCCCTGCTTAGGATAATTACCGGATATCTGCTTGCGGTATTCGGCGGCATAGCCGGCGCGGTGCTTGCCAGCCGCTTTGCGGTCTTCAAAGCGGTGTTCAGCCCTATACTTCATCTTATAAGGGCGGTGCCGGTCGCTTCCTTCATAATTCTGGCGCTGGTATGGATACAAAGCCCTTATCTGCCTATATTCATTTCATTTCTAATGGTCCTGCCTATGATATGGTCCTGCGTCGAGAGCGGCATTGAAGGGATAGATATAAAATATCTTGAGATGGCAAAGATTTATCGTTTAAGCCCGTTCAAGACGCTCATACATATAAAAATACCGTTTATTCTGCCGTCTTTTATTGCCGAAGCCACCTCGGCGCTCGGCTTTGCCTGGAAATCCGGCATAGCCGCCGAGGTTATCTGCCTGCCCGACGGTTCGCTCGGAAAGCTGCTGCAAAACGCCAAGCTTTACGTTGAAATACCGCGGGTGTTCGCGCTGACTGCGGTAGTGGCCTTGCTTTCGGTATTGCTCGAGCTGCTCGTAAAGGCCGCGGCAAGGAGGTTTTCCAATGATAAGCATAGATAATGTTTCGTTTTCTTACGATAAGCGAAACGACGTTATAAAAGACTTTTCCCTAAAGATAGAACGCGGCGGCCGCTACTGTCTTTTCGGAGAAAGCGGCTGCGGAAAAACCACACTGCTGAGAATTATTTTAGGTCTTGAAACACCTAAAAGCGGAAAAATCAGCTTTGAAAAACCATATAAGTTTTCGGCAGTATTTCAGGAAAACCGTCTTCTGCCCTTTAAAACCGTTCTCGGAAACATAACGCTTATCGGCGCCGAATATGATAATGCGCTCAGCGAGCTTCAGGCGCTCGGTATCCCCGACTGCGCTGATAAATACCCAGCTGAGCTTTCAGGCGGTATGCAGCGCCGTGCCGCGCTTGCCAGAGCACTTGCAGCCGACTTTGACATTCTTGTTCTGGACGAGGCCTTTAACGGTCTCGACCAAGCAAATACCGCCTCGGCCGCCCGCCGCATTTCAAAGGTTTTAAATGACCGTCCGCTCATAATGGTCACTCACTCAAAATATGAGGCTGAGCTTTTAAAGGCCGAGCTGATATATGTATAACAAAAGCTCCGTATCAGACGATACGGAGCTTTTTAACAGATTTAATTAAGCCTTTACCTTATTGTAACGGGTAACTAAAGCGGATTTCTTTCTTGCCGCGTTATTCTTATGAATAATACCCTTTACAGCGGCCTGATCTATCTTCTTAACAGCGGCGTTTACAGCCTCTGCCATATCGGCGGATTTTGCCTCGATAGCGGCGTCAGCTTTTTTAACAGCTGTTTTTAAAGCTGAACGGTAAGCCTTGTTATGTTCGTAATTTGCTTTGCTTACGAGAACACGCTTTTTTGCAGATTTAATGTTCGGCATAGTGGCACCTCCTCACATTTAACTCACAGTACATATTATGATACCATAAAAAGCGCAAAAATGCAATAGCTTTTTATATTTTTTTAAAATCTAATTTTGTTTTATTAAAGCCGCCAGCAGCTTTTTGTTCTTTGAAAATACCGGCAGAAAATTTTCAAACGACGATTTGAAATGCTTGTCATCTCCTAATGCCTCAATGACCGCCTTTTTAGCCGCCTCATCATTGTAAGCCGCGGCGCAGAGAAGCGCCACTATCGTGTTTACCGTATCCCTATCGCCCTTAACATAAATATCCGCCAAAAGGTCGTAAAGCTTTTTTATCTGCTTTTTATTGCCCGAAAGGAAAACGGCCTTCAGCTGCGGCACCAAATACTCGCCGAAAAAGTTGAGATAAAGAAAGTTTCCGTATACGGCGATATGGTTCTTGTAATCCTCTTTAAGCGACGGAAAAAAGTCAAGCATCTTTTTGGCAAGCCCGGTAACAGTCATACTGCCGCCCTTGGTAAAGGTCGGCAGCTCAACCTCCGCCCCGGATGCGCTGCGCTTAATCTTTATGCCCATATTTTTTCTGAGCGAGCCGACAAAGTCTACGCCGACAGCTACGGCGTCTCTGGCTGTCTGACTGTCATCAAAAAGCCATGCGTTTATTTCGCTGTATTCTCCGATTATTCCCTCTTCGATATCGGCCACCGAAAGGGTATACATCTGCCTTGCCTCGTCATATTCCACCTTAAACGACTTTTTATCGTTCTTAAAGCTGCCGTCTTTTTCATTTTTAAAGGAATGTTCGTCCAAAAACGGCTGCATTTCCTCTATGACCTTGTCATAATATCTGTTATCCAATTAATATTCACATCCAAAAATAATATTACAAAGCTTATTATACATTATAATTCCGCATTTGTCTATTGAAAGATTTATTTAATTTAAGTATA
>USHL01000146.1 GCA_900554525.1 uncultured Oscillospiraceae bacterium
TCTTCGGCGGCGACGTCTGGGCCTACGATATAGGCTTCGGCGGTGTTGACCACGTGCTGGCACAGGGCAACGATGTAAATATTATGGTATTCGATACCGAGGTTTATTCGAATACCGGCGGTCAGGCATCCAAGGCTTCTAACATCGGTCAGGTTGCGCAGTTTGCTGCGGCCGGTAAAGCGATCGCAAAGAAGAGCCTCGCTGAGATTGCGATGTCCTACGGTTATATTTATGTGGCTCAGATTGCGATGGGCGCCGATATGAACCAGACTCTGAAGGCCCTTAAAGAGGCTGAGGCTTACAACGGCCCGTCCCTCATTATCGGTTACGCTCCCTGCGAGATGCACTCGATAAAGGGAGGAATGGTCAACTGCCAGAAGGAAATGAAGAAAGCAGTTGCCTGCGGCTACTGGGATATGTTCCGTTACAATCCTGCGCTCAAGGCTGAGGGCAAGAATCCGTTCACTATCGATTCCAAGCCCGCTACCGCGGATTATAAGGAATTCATAATGGGCGAGGCGCGTTATTCGTCGCTGACCCGTTCCTTCCCCGAGCGTGCAGAGGAGCTCTTCGATAAGGCAGCCGAGACTGCCAAGGAGCGCCGTGCGCACCTCGAAAAGCTTGTTGAGCTTTACGGCAAATAATATATTTTAATAAAAGCTCCGTATTACGTTTGTGAACAGCACCCCATTTGTTAGACAGTATGATATACTATCTAACAGATGGGGTGATTTATTAGGCCAAGAGGACTACCCAATAAACGATATACACCGGAATTCAAGCGAACGGTGATAGAGACAATGTGAGAGGAACACCTAAGTATACGGGAAGTGATGCGAAGGTTTGAAATCAATGACCATGGCATCATTAAACGCTGGGAGCGGATCTATCTTGAAGAAGGGCCGTAAGGCTTGGCAGTAGAACGGCGTGATCGAAAAAGCAGCAGCTTGCCGGCCAAGTTGTCTAAGGCGGTTGAAGAAGACCTTATTGCGGAGAATCAGCGGCTGCGCGCGGAGATTGATTACCTAAAAAATTTGCAAGCCTTGGTTTTGGAAGAAGAGTGACGCCAGCTCGCCGACAGTGTATATTCCGTGATTTTTAAGCTTTCGGGCTGTCGCGGGGCCTATCATTAAAAGGTCCGATATGGGCAGGGGATATACGGTTTCTTTGTAGTTTTCCCTGCTTATTACCGTTACGGCGTCCGGCTTTTTGTAATCCGAGCCGAGTTTTGCGAATATTTTGTTCCACGATACTCCTACCGACACGGTAATTCCCAGCTCGAATTTTACACGCTTTCTTATTTCCTCCGCGATTTCCGCCGGACTGCCGAACAAAAGACTGCTGCCTGTTACGTCGAGCCAGCATTCGTCCAGCCCGAACGGCTCTGTCATATCGGTGTAGTCGGAATATATGCGCCTGAGCATTTTAGAAAAGCGGATATATCTCGGATAGTTCGGCGGCACAACGACGAGGCGGGGACAGAGCAGCCGCGCGTCCGCGAGGGTCATACCTGTTTTTATGCCGTATTCTTTCTTCGCCTTTTCGTTCCCCGTAAGCACAATGCCGTGCCGGGTTTCCTCGCTGCCGCCCACAACTACCGGCTTGTCCCTTATCTCGGGATTGTATAAGCACTCAACCGACGCGTAAAACTTGTTGGCGTCGCAGTGCAGAATAGCTCTTTCCATAAAATCACCGGAACAAATGTTCGAGAATTATCATAGCATTTTTCTCTCCTGCTGTCAATAGCGGCAGGTCTGGTAATGTTTTCCTGATTTATACTCTGCCGGAAACACGGCAAATAGCGGAGGATACCAAAATATGCTTATGTTTACAAATCTAATTTTTTTTGTTATACTGTAATTGCAAAGACAATTTATGCTATTTTTAAAACCTAATATTTTAAAATGACAGAAATCAAAATCGACAGGGAAAGCTGCTAACGGAGTCACTGATACCTTTACCGTAACCGTTACAGACGCAGATTTCACAAGAAAGTTTGGCGATGTAAACGGTGATGACAGTGTAGATATCATTGATCTCATAAAAGTAAAAAAACATATTGCAGGCGCGTTTACGCTGACAGGAAGCGATTTTAACTCTGCGGATCTTGATAAAAACAGTGACGTTAATTCCATCGATCTGATTCTTTTGCGTAAAATACTTTTAGGCGTTAATATAGAGTAGGGTGTGATCAAATGAAAAAACTTAATGTCGGACTCAAAATCATACTCTCAATATTAACTGTTATTGCAATAATATGTTCTGCTTCTTTTATTCGCAGCCTAATACAAAAGCATCGTATAGCAACAAGAAAACCGTTTTTAAGAATTGAAACCAAAGTACCGAATTTTTGGGTTCTTATAGGTTCGAAGAATTACTATATTGTTTACGATAACGGTGATCTTGAAAAAACGGAAGAATTTTCCGCTTCGCAGGCAGAAACCTATGATTTGTATTTGTACGATGAGGAAAATATGGATAAAGACGAAATTCCCGATAGCATCCCACCTTATACCGATAAAATTAATAAGATTGTAAAGGATATGGGATCCGGTTATTTGGCAGATAAGTATTTTATATGCGGTGACAGATATTTTTTCAGTGTAGATCATGATCATGAGAGCATTTTGTACGAATATTTTCCGCAAGAGGACAAATCGAAGCAAATCACTATAGTTAAAAGCCAAGATATAAATTATGTAGAGCTTTACTGATTTTTCTTACAAGGATTGATGAATTCGGCGTGATACATGCTCTTGCTGCCGGAACAATAACCGTAACCGGAACTACAGATTACGGTGTCATTGACACCTTTGTCGTTACTGTTTCTGATTCTGATTTCAACAGGGAACCGGGAGATGTAAACGGTGACGGAGACGTTAATATTATAGATCTTATCCGCGCCAAAAAGCAGGTGGCAGGTATTATTGTGCTTACCGGGATTTCATTTGACGCAGCAGATTTAGACAGCAACAATGTTGTCAATGCCGTTGATTTGTCTTTGCTACGCAAAATGTTGCTTGAAACTAATTACTGATTGGAGTAATTGCATGAATAAAACGAAGAAAACAGTTATTGTAATAGCAGCCGTTATTATAGCAATATTTACTGTGGTTCTTGTATATAAAGGAATTCAGCAATGGCGTATAGCAAACCGTGTGCCTATTTTAAAAATAATGTCAAAAGGACCGGACCTTGCGATGTTTGACGGAACTGAATTTTACTATATCCTATACGACAACGGGGATTTAGTAAAAACCGAAAAATTTTCGGTGTCTGAAACTGAAACATATGATTTATATCAATATGAAGAAGACAAGTCGGATAATACGGTGGCAGATTCGGAAATCGTCACACAGTACGCAAAAGAAATAATCAAAATAATCGAAGATATGGGAACGTCCTATCTGACAGGTAAGCTTTTTGTACTGGACAGTAAATATTATTTCAGCGCATACGACGGAAGAAAATATATCGATAGCTTATATGAATATTTTCCTCAGGACGGTTCTGTTAAAAAGCTCGTCAGCACGAAAAGAAACGAGGAAATCCAATATATCGAAGCTTACTGATACTTTATTTCTTTGGATTTAATTGTTAAATCTGGCAGGTAAGAAAATAGTTTTACTGTCAGGTCGGAAATTACAGACTGATTTTTCTTACCTTAAATTTAAAGCAGAGATCAGCATATGAAGATTTTAAAATATCTATATATGAAACAAATAATTGCCGATGTGAATGCCTGGTGCTGATAAGGCAGTAAAAATGTAGAGAAGATGGTGTAACCCGATATAAAAACGCCTTGCCGTTTTATCAGTCTGTGTTAAAGAAGGGCGTGAAAATTGCCGTATGAAGAACAAATATTTGTTTCTGAGGGATTTATCCGGATAAATGAACAGACACCGCCTGCCCTTGCTGTGGCAGACGGTGTGTTTTTATGCCACTAAAGGCATTTTGATTTGATTTTTTCCGGCTCTGACCGAGAGCTCTTCAGACTGCATCTGCAAAAGAGCAAAATCGCGGTCGAGGTCGTCAAGCCGGCGCTTTAAGACCTGTTCGTAGGTTGCTTTTTTTGCTTTGAGCGCCTCAATTTTTTTAAGCCAGTGCTCTATTACGGCGGGTGAATCGCAGCCGTTGTCAATGAAGTGCTGTATGCGCTCCTCATAGGCTTCGATGTCGCGGCGGTAGTTCATATAAAACTCAGCCGCCATTTTCCCGCGCTGCTTTTCGTCGTCGGCCACAAACATACTGTTGGACGATACGTTTCCGCCGTTGAGGTTATTCTTTGAAAGCGCCTCTATATAATCCTCCAGTATGTTAAGAAGGGTAAGGCGGGTGCCCGGAACAAAATACAGATTTCCGTGAATGTTAATTTTCACCGCCTGCATTTCATCGAGCGGGAATTGTAATACATTTCCTCAGTTTCGCGGTTAAAGCCTTTTCCGAGCTAAATAAATGTGTTTTTCGGAAGCGGAACATTTGAAGCGGAGTAATACAGCAGCTTGCCGATTATAGCGTCGCTGCCCTCGTTT
>USHL01000147.1 GCA_900554525.1 uncultured Oscillospiraceae bacterium
CAAAAAATTATTTTTCATGAAATTTACTCTTGACTTTTATTGGCAGGTTTCTTTAGGCTTCAAATTTTTTTGCCAAAATACGTATTACCATATGTGCCTGATGAGCGGCGCACAGCATTACGCGGGAAGCCACAAGCCCCACACCGTCTTCGGCATCGCTGATTCCGTCGCCGCACAGGTAAAATTTTTCGGCTATTTTACGGGTTTTTACAGTGTTACCGCTGCCTAAACCCGCCATACCCGAGGCCGCGATAAGGTACTTTTCCGGCATTGTTTCCAAAACAAGGTTTGTCAGCATCGCCTTTTCCTCAGCATCGTCAAAGGCTTCGCAGATAATATCCGCACCCCTCAGCAGTTCCGCGGCATTGTCTTCCGTTATGCGTACGGTATGTAATTCCGTTTTAATATACGGCGCTATCTCCTTAAGATTTTCACACAGCGCCTCGGTTTTATACCTGCAAGTCTGACCGGCCTTATACTGCTGACGGTGCAGGTTGGAAACGTCAACACGGTCAAAATCAATCAGAATCAATTTCCCGATTCCCGCGCGAGCAAGCGTTACAGCAATATTTGATCCCAGTCCGCCAAGCCCGCATACCGCAACCGCAGCCTCCGAAAATGCCCTTTGCAATTCCTTGCCATGGCGTGCTTCAAGCTCTCTCAACCATTCCTCCTTGGTTGGAATCAACTCAGCCACCCCCTACAAAGCTGACAATTTCAATGCTGTCGCCCGGCTCTAAAACCGTTTCGGCATAACGCGCTTTCGGAACAATATCTCCGTTGCGTTCCACCGCAATGCGCTTTATATCGTAATCAGTTCCCGCCAAATAATCCGCAAGCGTTTTGCCCGAGATTTCAAGTTCTTCTCCGTTGATCTTAACCATACAAATTCCTCCGTAACAACAAAAAAGAAGCTACCGCATTTAGGTAACTTCCGAGAATATGTCATTATTCAAGCATCCCTACGTTGGCATTACCCAAATCAGGTTATCGGTCGAAGGTCATACCTTCCTCTCAGCCCGTACTACGAGCTCCCGTCTGTTTAAGTTTGCCTATATTATATATCTGTTTTCAAAAAAATGCAAGCCTTTTTCGGGGAATACCGAATTATTCTCACAACCCGGCAACATATCGACAAAATCCCCTCAGCCGCTGTATCTGCTGCGAGGATTTAACCCTTTAAAAATCAAACCTCTATTTCCAATATACCATTTCCGCTCGCAGTATATTCTTTATCCGTCACTATCTGTATTTCCCTATCCGCCCGGATTTTAAATTTCCCCTTTACATTTCCTATATACAGTACTGAAAACTCCGGAACAAACGGTACTATAATTCCGTTTTCCTCCACAGCTCCCAAAATTTTGTTATCAAGCAAAGCGACCGTTTTAAACCATGTCTCGCTCCCGCGGAAGAAAGCGTATCTTGAAAGGGTATTGTCCCGCCTTTTCGGAAATCCCTCACAATCGGAATAATCCAACTCCGCTCCTGAAGCGGAAACCGCACCCGACGATATAGGCTCATACTGATATATGGCATACATATTGCCGTTCGCATCTTCTTTTGAAAGATTTGTCATAAAACAGTTATACGAATCGAAAAGCCGCTCGTCATCAAAGCACAGCATAGCATACCAGTATTCTGCCTCAGCGCGCCAGACAGACCATGCATGACCATAGCAAACCGCCGGACCGTCTGAATTGCCCTCCCATATAGTCTCCCACCAGCGAAGCGTGGAACGGAACATTACAGGATGAGGAGTATAAACCGTAAAGGCATCATGCAGCCGCAAGACCTTTTCGGCGTATTTTAAATATACTCTTTTTCGCTTTATAAAGCGTGCAACATACAATACGGTAAGTGCCGAGCAGGACATCGACCCCTCTTCCAACTCACGATTCACAAGTGCGTCAAAGCCGCCCTCTGTCGGGAAATCAAGCCCTCGCGCGACTACAAAATCAGCTATTTTTTCGGCGGCATCTTCAAAATATCCGCTTCGTGAGTCACCGTGGCTTTTCAGTTCGACTGCAAGCTCAACTACCGGAATCACCATGCAGGTAACGGTGGTATAATCAGCTATTTCAGAGGTTGTTCCGTCGCTTCCTCTGCGCAGAATCGCCCCGTCATCCGTAAGATCACCTTCAAGCCGCGCAGTCATCAAAGACACCGCAAATTCAAGATACTCTGTTTTTCCGAAGGTCTTATATGCGTTAAGCATAATATTAACCCCGTTATATGCCTCCTGTATTCTTGTAGAATTCAGTGTCAGGAAACTGCGGTCTATCGTACAGCTGTTAAGCCGTACATCTCCCCTGCCCAAAACGATGTTCAAAAGATTTTCGGTGTCTCTGGCATACGGCTCCTTTACCCCTGCAAGCTGCATATATTTAAGCTCGCAAAGACACCACATAGCATGCTCGCAGAGATTATAATCGTCATATCCGCGGTATGTGAGGTGTGCCGGCTGAAAAATCGGCTTTCCGTCGTCGGTGCTGCCCAAAATATTATTTCTGCACTGCTCCAACGATGCGCATGCCTTTTCAAACATTTCATCGAAACCGCCGTGTGCAAAAAAGCTGCAATCGGCACCCTGCTCACCGCTCAGTGAGTACGGCACCGCCTTATATATTCCGTATTCCTGCGGAATATATTCGTCTCCGTATATAAAAGTTTCCACGCCGGATGGGTGTATAATTTTTATTTTTGCACAGTCGCCTCCTCGTATAAACCTAAACGGCGTACCTATAAGTACCGAAGCTGTTTCATAGCGGAGCGACGGTATATTCCAGACCTCACAAGCGCGGTCGAGTGCCTCTGCATAGCTTTCCGCCGGCACCAAATGCAGACGTATCCTGTTTTCAAGCCTCGGACTGCGGTTATAAGCCTTATCAAAACGGGTAAGCAGCTGAAGTCCCATTATATAATGTCCCGAAAGAAACGGTGAATAGTTTACACGGTACCCTTCTATTTCCGTTTCGGCAATTAAAGCCAGATTATTGCCGTCAGGACGTACAAGATAAAACATGTAATGTCTTTTATCCATAGTATGGTAAGGGCTTGAAAAAGTGAACTGACGGCGCCACTCTCCGTTCTTTTTGCCAAGAAAATTAAACGGCAGTATGATTCCGCAGGCGCTTAACTTTTCACTATTCCAAGTAAGCTCCAGCACAATTCCGTTTTCACTTTCCATTGTTTTAAGCTCAGAGCAGAATTCCGGCTCTGAAAACACACCGTCGGAATAATCAGTAAACCTGCTGTCGAAATCGTTATACGGTACAAATTCCGGCTTGCTTTCGGTTTTTATATCCTGTGTTTTAAGAGTATAAACCAAATGAGCGAACTTTCCGCTCCCGTCGGTTATATCTTCGGGTTTTTCAAATCGCCCGTCCCATACAGCAATAATATTATTATTTTCTATCTCAATTTTAAAAGGATTCATATCATTCTTCTCCGTTCATATATTTAAGAATCGAACAAAGCCTTCTAACCGCTCCGATCACGCATAGCATAGCTTGCCGCACCTACCGTATACCCCTCTCTTTTATTAAACAAAGCGTCAGCCGTAAGAGCCGACCGCCGGATTTTACATTTTTATCAGTAAAGCGATGTGGCGGAAAACATCTTTCAATATGCATATTATATCATAAAAAATATTCTGGAAAGGGTATATTTTTTTTGAAAATAGTGCTTTTTTTTGCACTAAACGGTTTACACTCTTTTTTTATGTGCAGCGCTGTGATATATTGACTTGCGTAAAATAAATTTTGAGGAGCTATTACGTGGGCGCATTACTTCTTTCGTTAATACTTCCGCTGAAAGCGGTGCAAAGCGTACTTAATAAATACACAAGTCAAAGCCTGAGCGGTGCTTCAAACGTTTTTAGATTCCTGTCATTCCAGTATCTTATCAGTGCCGTTATTGCCGCGGTATATTTTCTTTGCACGAACCGGAGCGTTTCTCTCGGTGCCGTTTCCATATTTTCCTCTCTCGGCGCGGCTGCTTCGCTTGCGCTGTCTTCTGTGTTTTATATACTTGCGCTGCAGCAGGGCGCCATGGCATTGGTTTCCTTGGCCGCGGCAGCAGGCCTTATTGTTCCGATTATCGGAAGTATTTTTCTTTTCGGTGAAAATCTCTCGCTGTTTTCTGTTCTGGGCCTGCTTTTGCTCGGACTTTCGGTTTATCTTCAAACCGGTTATTCAAAGCAGATTTACAATAGATTCAGCTTTAAAACCTTTTTACTGCTTTTGGGCGTTACTCTCTCTAACGGTGCCGTTGTACTGTTTCAGAAAATGTACGCTAACTTTCTGCCGAACCCGAACATTTCATTTTTCTCGGTCTGTCTCTTCGGCTTCGGATTTATTTTTCTTACCGTATTTTATATTTTTTCAAACAAAAATCAAAATCCCATCCGTTCACTTACAGTGATGTATAGATTCGATAAAAAAATCCTCGCTGTCGGCTTGGGAATAGCCGT
>USHL01000148.1 GCA_900554525.1 uncultured Oscillospiraceae bacterium
AGAATTTTCGAGAATCGTATGTGTTTCACTGTTTAGTTATCAAGGTTCTTTGTTTTTGCTCTCTTTCGACAGCTCATTTAGTTTATCACATTCATTTTTGTTTGTCAAGAACTTTTTTAAGTTTTTTCAAAACTTTTCAAATGAATTTTTGTGATTCGTTGCTCATCAGCAACTCGTTTACTTTATCACATTCACTTCCGAATGTCAACAAGTTTTTTAAGTTTTTTATTTTCTTTTTTGTTTTTACTGTTTTGCCTATACTTTCCTCTGTGGTGCTGAGCTTTACTTCGTATGATATGCTTTCCGCGCCGAAGTTTATAAATATAGGCAACTATACGCGGATGTTCGTGGACGATGAAGTTTTTATGACTGTCGTAAAAAATACAATTGCTTTGGCTATAATTGTAGGTCCGGCGGGTTTTCTTTTGGCTTTCTTTTTTGCATGGCTTGTAAACGAGTTTTCAAGAGGACTTCGTACATTGTTTTCGTTTATGTTTTATGCACCTTCACTTGTAGGAAACGCATGTTTTATCTGGCAGATAGCTTTTTCGGGTGACAGCTACGGATATATAAACAGTTTGCTGCTTTCAATCGGTATCATAACAGAGCCGATAGTATGGCTGAGAAGTCCGCAGTATTTGTTTACGATAGTGGTCGTGGTTCAGCTTTGGCAAAGTCTCGGAGTCTCTTTTCTTTCAAATATTTCCGGTCTTCAAAATGTCAACAGCGATCTGTATGAGGCTGGCGCTATAGACGGTATAAAAAGCCGCTGGCAGGAGCTTAGATATATAACTCTGCCGTCAATGTCTCATATGCTTTTATTCAGTGCGGTAATGCAGATACAAAGCAGCTTTTCGGTAAGCGCCGTGGCCGTGCAGCTTGCGGGATTTCCGAGTGTCCAGTATACGGTGGATACGGTAGTATCGTATATGTCGGATATGGCTACGGTAAGATATGAACTCGGTTACGCTTCTGCTATAGCAGTTGTATTATTCGGCATGATGGCTGTCACACGGTTTATAATCAGCAAGGTATTGAATATGGTGAGCAGGTAGGTGCGGCAGATGGTAAAAAATCTTTATTACAAATTGCGTGATTACAGACAATCGAAAAATATGGCGCACCGCTTTACCCGCTCAAAATTAGGTAATTTTATTTGCTTCGCATTTATAGTGTGCGCGGGGCTGTTCAGCATGATGCCGCTTATATATGCGGTTGTTACTTCTTTTAAACCGATAGATGAGCTGCTTCTTTTTCCGCCGACGCTTTTTACGGTGCGTCGACCGACAACCGAGAATTATATCGCGCTGCCAAATCTTATATCGAGCCTTTCGGTACCCTTGTCAAGGTATATTTTCAACAGCCTGTTTATCACTTTGGTGACATCGGTGCTCAATATAATATTTTCGGCTATGGCGGCATTCTCGCTTTCAAAAGGTAGCTACAGGGGCAAGGGAGTGATTTTCCTTATAATCCAGTTCGCGCTTATGTTCAATGCATATGTGCTTTCCGTACCGCAATATCTTATATTTTCGAAGCTGAAAATGGTAGATACTTATTGGGTATATATACTTCCCCAGCTCGCCGGAACTCTTGGTGTATTCCTTATAAAACAGTATATTGAGGGATATGTTCCGGACGCGCTTATTGAAGCGGCAAAGATAGACGGAGCAGGTTATATCAGAATCTTCTGGAGGATAATAATGCCTATCATAAAACCTGCATGGCTCACGGTTACATTGTTTGCCTTCAGGGATATATGGGCAGCCATACCGAACGGTACGATTTTTGAAGAGGAGCTAAAGACGCTTCCGCAGATAGTTACACAGATAACTGCCGGCGGCGTTGCACGAAACGGCAGCGCTATGGCGATTACCACTATTATGATGATTCCTCCTGTTATAGTTTATCTCATTTCGCAGAGCAATGTGGTTGAGGCTATGAGCAGTGCTGGCATCAAAGAATAAGCAAAGGAGCGAAACTTAATGCTTAAAAAAGCAGGTTATTTTACCTCGGTATTTTTAGCTTTGATATGTTTGGCTTCTTCTGCTTTCGGTATCTGCGCTTCGGCTGAGGACCAGGTGCCGTTTGAGGGCTATACATATTGGGAGGATATCGGCGAAGAGCGGAAATCTGTATACAGCCGCCCGATGTATGAGGCGGATTTTGTAATAGACAGCGTTTCTCTCGGTATAGAACCGCTTACACAGATCAATGATGTATGCGTAGGCGACGGGAAAATATATATCCTTGATAATTCATCAAGGATCGTAATCCTTGACAGCAACTATAATTTTTTGAGCGAAATTAATTCAATAACTATGCAGGACGGTTCTCTGTATGATTTTACAGGCTCGCAGAGTCTTTATATACATTCGGACGACACCTTTATGCTGTGTGACACCGATCATGCTCAGGTCATAAGGGTTGATCAGACGGGAAGGGCGATCGATATTTATACGCTTCCGGATTCCCCTCTGATACCTGACGGATTTGTTTTTAAGCCGCTTAAGGCGGTTATGGATTCGCATGGCTATCTTTATGTATTGAGTGACGGCTCATATTACGGAGCGCTTTTATATGCGCCCGATAAAAGTTTTATGGGCTTCTACGGCGCAAATGAGGTTACTACCGGCATAGCTTCGACAATACAGAATATTATTGATCGGGTATTTCCGAACAATGTCAAAAAGAGTGCAAGCGAGCGCACGCTGCCGTATTCATTTGTAGATATAGTTATTGATGGCAATGATTTTGTATATACGGCAACCGGAAAAACCGATACTTATGACAGGACAGGGCAAATCAAGAAATTAAATCCCGGCACCGGAAATAACATACTGGATTCAGAGGATGTTAATTTTACTGACGATGCGTTTAATACCACCTTTAATAACGGTACTCAAATAGAGCAGGATATAGTCGGGCTTGAAGTGACCGATAACGGATTTGTATATTGTCTGGAATCGCAGTTCGGACGGGTGTATCTTTATGACCGCTCATGCCGTATGCTCACGGCTTTCGGCGGCGGGCTCGGTGAGGGCGAACAGGTCGGCACATTTTCAGCGGCAAATGCCTTGGCTCTCAACGGAACCGACGTGCTGGTTTCAGATAAGCTTAAAAACAGCCTTACCGTCTTCAAAATTAATGATTTCGGTAAAAAAGTGATGGAGCTTATTGATATTACTCTTGACGGTGAATATCTTGAGGCTCGCAACGGATGGCGTGAAGTCATATCTCTTGACCGTAATTTTCAGCCTGCCTATAACGGAATCGCGAGAGCTTATCTTACTGAAAAGAATTATAAGGCTGCGATGGATGTAGCTAAAGAAGGATATGACAGAGAAACATACGAGCTGGCGTTTGAGATGTACCGTAAGGACTTGCTTAAGCAGAATTTCTGGATATTTTTTGCGGCGGTTGTAGTTATTGTTTCGGGTCTTGTTGCACTGAGAATAATAATACGCCGTAAGCAGCTTACCGTTATCAGGTCAAAACAACTCGCTCTAATGTTCAATACTTTAATACATCCGGTTAATTCTTTTGATTTAATAAAGGAAAATAAACAGGGCTCACTTGTTATATCGGCTGTTCTAATTGCTTTATTCTATGTTACCGCTGTACTTCAGGTATTATGCGGAGGATTTTTATTTACGCAGTATGATCCGGCAAATTTCAATTCATTATGGGTTTTAATACGAAGCGCGGGAGTAGTACTGCTTTGGATAATAAGCAATTGGATGATATGTACGCTTATGCAGGGAAAAGGTACTATGCGTGAAATATGTATAGTTACAAGCTACAGTCTGCTTCCGATAATAATAGAAAGATTTTTACGGCTGATATTTACAAATGTACTGCTGCCGTCCGAGGCAATGTTTTTAAACGGTTTTGATGCTGTCGCAATAGGGTTTACCGGTATATTGCTTATTATCGGATTGATGAAAATACATGATTTCAGTATGTCAAGGCTTATAGGCTCAAGCCTGCTCAGCGTAATATGGCTTGCGGTTCTGATTTTCCTTATTATATTGGTGAGCATGCTCGTACAGCAGCTCGGCGGTTTTATTGTTACGGTCGTTCTTGAATTGATATCTTAGGCAGGAGGAATTACTTTTGAGTTGGCAAAAACAATTTTCGTCGGTATGCGCAGCTCTGCTTGCGGCTGTTTTGCTCAGCGGCTGCGGGGAAAGGGCTGTGCTGAAAAAGAATTCCTTTGATACCCAGATAGAATCCACGGCTGTCGGAGACGTTTTTATTGCACAGAACGAAAATTACAGGCTTGAAATAAACGATACAACTATGGGAGTAAATCTTATAGATCTGAAAACCGGCAAGATATTCGGTACCAATCCGGCCAATGACGGAGAGCAGCAGTTTGATGAGTTTGGAATGCCTATAAAAAGGCATCCGCAGGTAGAATCTACTGTTTTTATCGAATATTTGGATTCAAACACCAATACAGTGTCGCA
>USHL01000149.1 GCA_900554525.1 uncultured Oscillospiraceae bacterium
GGCATCCCCCTCGTTCAGAAAAGGAAGTATCCCGACTACCGTGATCTCCTCTTTCCCGCTTTTAACCGAGGCTACGGTATAGCCGTTGCCTTCGTCTTTATATGTTATCCTTTCAGCCGTACCAACAACGGTCTCGGTATTCTCCGCTGTATTTATCAGGCTCACGCCCTTTCCTAAAGAGGCAGATATTCCTCAGTATTTTTCTTTAATGTTTCGGCGGTACAATATATGACACCTGTCTCTCTGGATATAAGCCGGCACAGCTCGGCATCGCTTTCAGATATACCGGTATCCACCGCCACAAGATGATCGGCATATCGTTTTCCGAGCCACGAAAGCTGATTAAGCGCGGTATTAAGCTGCGCCTGAGGATTTTCACCGCTCAGAAAAACCAGTGAATATGTAACCGCTCTTTTTTTAGGCAGAATAAAACAGAGACTGATCCCGTGCAGAAATTCCGCAAGCCCGAATACCGCGAAGACTATACCGATAGAAAGAAGTATCATTTCAAACATAATTTTCACCCCGCTATATTATATGACGAAATGAAAAAAATGATAAAATAAAGGGCTTAATAGCCCTTTATTTTAAAAAAGCTATTCAATTTTAACTGTTGTGCTGTAGCTTCCTACCTGCCAGATATTGTTATAACCGTCCGCTTTAATTTTGACCTGAACGGTATGCTCACCGGCAGTCTTATCTGTAAGATCCACCTCCGCGTAAAGCGAGGAATCCCTCAGCTTGTTTATAACGCTGCGCGGTCCGCAGATCCTCACGTTCCTGATGGCGGAATCATAACTGGCATTAAGACCCGAGGTGAGCCCGCTGTATTTTACTCTTGATACCGTGAAACTCTTTTCGATATACCCGGAGGTATCAACCGTAACAGTGAAATGCTCTATCGTGTCGAGCAGACGCACACCCTCCGGCAGACGCGGAGAAACATCAAACTTGTTCGATGAAGTAGAAACGGTAGTAATGTCGATAGCCGAAAGCGTAAGCTGTGTCATCCCGTCTATTGCATCGGGCGTTCCGATGACCGTGACCGACGAATGATCTATCGAATAGGAAATGCTGCTTTTGTCAAAGCCGGACGGCAGATTGCCGAAGTCCGCCACTACCGGAACCGTAGCCCTTTTTGAAATCGGTACGGTCACCTTTATATTTGTGGTACTGAGCGTAAGATTAGTGCTGTCTATCTGTTCGCCGTTTTCATCATAAAGCCTTATTTCCGAATCAAATGTAGTGCTTTCACTGAGAGTCTGGTTTACCGCAGCATACGCCACTACCGAATCTATACGGTTGATGACCGTGCGCGGCCCTTTAATTGTAATTGTATCGTTTTCTGTGCCGCTTACCACAGCCGTCTCTGCAATAAGCCCTTCTGCGGCGCTCGCACCCTCGGCATTGGCTGTTACCGTGAATTCCTTAGTATCAACATAATCAAAGAAAACGCTGACGGTAGCCGGCGTAATGCTCGTGATCTCACATTCTGCAAAATCTCTGCCGCTGCTGTATACCTCAAGCTGATACTCACCGGGCGCGTTTACTTCCGCTGCCGATGCAAAAAGCTTGAAATCCTCGCTTTTGAGCGCACTTAAAACATATGTCGGCCCGCTTATCGCAACCGTGAAGCGCTGCTGCGAAATATCGCCTATAACCTGCATGCCGTCTTCACCGACAAGCGGATTGTCCAGCGTAATATTAACCGGTATGTCGCCGAATGTGCGGTCTATCCGCGGGTTTTCATTTATCATAATTACGAGCCAGAGCACAAACGCCGCCACCAGCGATAAGGGCACAGTGAATCTTTTATTGCTAAGTAATTTTTTCAAGGAAAAATTACCTGGAATCTTTATTTTCCAGTTCATTGTCAGTTCCCGTGTCCTTTCCGTGTTTTTTAAAGGGTTTTATCCGCTTCAGCGCCGACGCAACACCTTTGACGCCCTTGCTTTTTTCAGCCGCCGAGGAATCTATAAGCAGGCGTCTAAGCTCTGCGCGGGCGGATATACCGTTATAATTGCGCTTGATCTGCCCGTTGGAAACAATAGAAATATTACCTGTCTCCTCGGAAACGACAATAACCACCGCGTCGGAATTTTCCGACATTCCTATCGCGGCACGGTGACGCGTGCCGAGCTGCGAGCTGATATCGTCTCTCGAAGTAAGTGGAAGAATACAGCCGGCGGCGTAAAGCCTTCCGTCCCGCACTATCATCGCGCCGTCATGCAGAGGAGCCTTAGGATAAAATATATTGTTTATCATTGAAACCGACGGCTCGGCATTTATCACCGTTCCGGTATTTATGATCTCGCCCAGCTGAGTATCGCATTCAAAAACTATAAGCGCACCGGTTTTGCTTTCCTGCATCATACCGGCAGCCTTGCTCACATTGTCGATACAGACCGAAAGTGAATCGTCTTCTTCCCCGGAGCTTTGACCGCCCATAAGCTTTGTATGCCCGACTCTTTCAAGCATACGGCGAAGCTCCGGCTGAAAAATAACGACAGCGGCAATAATAACATAATCCACAAATCTTGAAAGCGCCCATTTTGTAGTAGTAAGATTCCACCAATCCGAAACAAAATAAATGAGCAGCAAAATCACAAGGCCCTTTACAAGCTGACCCGCGCGTGTCTCCCGCAGAAAGCCTATCGCCCTATAAATAACATAGGCGATAAGCAAAATATCGATTATATCAAACGGAATCCGCATACTGCCAACAGCATATATAATTTGATTGAAGAATGAATAAATTGCGTTTAAGATGCTGTCCACAAATATACATTCCTTTCCGGTTCATATTCTTTCACATTATATTTTAACACAATACCAAACTGCGTTCAATAGTTAATTTACTTCTTTTTAAGGTTTTTTAATGCCGACATTAGCTGCTGAATTTCGCCCTGTGTATTGAACGACGCTACGGCAGCTCTTACAGTACCCCGTTCAAGCGTACCGAGCTGACTGTGCGCCGACGGAGCGCAGTGCAGCCCCGCACGTACGGCTATACCGCGACTGTTCAGATATTCCGCAGTTTCACTGCTGGAAAGTCCGCGGATATTAAAGGAGACGAGCGGCGCATACTCCCCCGGTTCAGGCATCGGCGTATAAAGTTCCGCCTGTGATAGCTTATCTAAAAAGCGGTAAAGATAACGGCAAAGCTCAAGCTCATGCGAATATATTCCGGAAAGTCCCAAGCGTGATACATAATCGATTCCCGCCGAGATCCCTATTATTCCCGGAACATTGACAGTGCCGCTTTCAAGTCTTTCCGGCAGCTCATCAGGCTGAAACAATTCTATGGAATTTGTACCGGTGCCGCCTTCAATCAGTGTGTTTGCTATTGGGGCTTCGCAGATAAGTATGCCTACACCCTCAGGAGCGTAAAGCCCCTTATGAGGAGCTATACACAAATAGTCGATGTTCATATCCTTCATATCTATCGGCAGCACCCCCGCGGTCTGTGCTGCATCTACCGCAAAAAAAATGCCCCTTTCACGGCAAAGCGCGCCTATACGCTTTATCGGCAGTATTTTCCCGACAACATTTGACGCGCCTGTACAGACTACCAGCCGCGTATTTCCGCGCAGCTTTCTTTCAAATTCACGTACCGTAAGATTATCATCAGTCAACGAAACCCTTGCAGTATCGTATTCCACTCCCGTTTTTACCAGCGGACGCATAACAGCGTTATGCTCAAGAGAAGAAACCACTGCGTGATCCCCCGCTCGCAGTACACCCTTTATCACACAGTTGAGCGCATGTGTGCAATTGAGTGTAAACACCACATTCTCTGCACCCGATGCCCCGAAAAAGCGAGCGGTCTTTTCTCTTACCCCATACACAGCCGAAGCGGCTTTCAGTGAAGCTTCGTGTCCGCTTCTTCCCGGATTAGCCGAAAGCGTTCTCAAAGCATTATCTACAGCCCTTATGACCGACGGCGGTTTTTTCCCCGTCGTCGCCGCATTATCAAGATAAATCAAATACTTCACCCCCGAAGTTTCAAACAAAAAGGGCTCTTCTGACGAAGACGCCCTTTTTAAATTCAATCTTTCTCGCTGATTTCAAGAATTTTAACTCCGGCGCCGCGCAGAAGTCTTTCGGCCTCCGCTATATTACCGGCGACAACAATCGTATAGCCGCAGCCGACGACCCTACCTGAGGTAACCCTTTCTATCTTAGCGCCGAAGCCTTTTCTTCTGAGCAGATCTCTGCCTTTTATAGCATAAGTTATAGTTCCTGTTGCAATTATATATCTTTTCATTGCTTCAACTCCATAAAACAGTCTGCTGCCAGGCCTGTCGGGAGTCAAAGGCATTACAACCGGGATAAATGCCCGGCGTCACAGGCTGACAGTAGCCCGACGGTTTTATACTACATAATATGCAGAAACCGCAGTAATGCCATATTAAAAAGCGGTGTTTTCTTTTTCCATTTCCTCTTTA
>USHL01000150.1 GCA_900554525.1 uncultured Oscillospiraceae bacterium
GCCGCTGACGCTTTTAATTCCCTTCGCGCCGCTAAGTTCCCTTATTATATATTCTGATTTCTTTCTTACTTCCGCCAAAAGACTTCCGTCTATGCGTTCGAGTATATTGAGCGCCCCGGCGCAGACAGCCGGATTGCCGCCGAAGGTGGAGCCATGCGAGCCGGGAGTAAAAACATCCTTTACCTTTTCCCCGAGCATGGTCGCCCCTATCGGCAAGCCTCCGCCCAAACCCTTAGCCGTTGATACTATATCCGGCATAATTCCGTAATTCATATAGGCGTAAAGCTCTCCGGTACGGCCGTTTCCGGTCTGGACCTCATCGGCTATCATCAGGACATCGTACTTTTCGGCAAGCCCGGCTATGCCTTTGACAAACTCTTTTTCAAGCAGAACAACACCGCCCTCGCCCTGAACACATTCAAACATAACGGCGGCGGTTTTGTTTTTCAGAAGCTTTTCTTCAAGGTCCTTTATGTCATTTGCCCGGGCATAGTCGAAGCCCTCTGTCAGCGGCAGAAAATCGGTATGGAACGCATCCTGCCCGGTTGCCGCAAGCGTGGTTACAGTTCTGCCATGAAAGCTGTTTTTAAGGGTTATTATTGTGCTGTATTCGGCGCCTTTTTTATCTGCGGCATATTTACGCGCCGCCTTTATCGCGCACTCGTTTGCCTCTGCCCCCGAATTTGAGAAAAATACCTTTTTGAAGCCGGTGCGGCTGCAGAGCGTTTCCGCCAGTCTTGCCGCCGGTTCTGTATAATAAAGGTTTGAGGTGTGCTGAACCTTTGAGAGCTGAGCCGTAACCGCTTTTATCCATTCGTCATCCGCAACGCCGAAGGTATTTACGGCGATTCCGGTGCCGAGGTCGATGTATTCCTTTCCGTCCTCATCGGTAACAAGCGAGCCCTTTCCGCCGGTTATCACCACCGGAAAACGCGCATATGTGCCGGCAATATACTGCTTATCCGCTTCCTTAACGCTCTTCATTTTTATCCTCCGTAACCATGGTGCCGGCGCCCTCGTTTGTAAGTGTTTCAATAAGCAGTGAATGAGGCACCCTGCCGTCCATTATAATGACCTTTTTGACCCCGCGGTGAATCGCGTCGATACAGCATTCCACCTTGGGTATCATGCCTCCCGAAATAGTACCGTTTTCAAACAGGGAGACCGCCTCTTTTATGTCTATGCAGGGAATGAGAGATGAGGGGTCGTCTTTATCACGCAGTATGCCTGCGATATCGGTCATGGAAATAAGCCTTTCAGCCTGCATTGCCCCGGCGATATAAGCCGCCGCCGTATCGGCGTTGATATTGTAAACGTTGCCCTCCATATCGCAGCCGACGGTGGAAACCACCGGAATATATCCGTGCTCCAAAAGGTCGGTTATCGGCTCTACGTTAACCTTGGTTATACGCCCGACAAAGCCGAGCCGTTCATCCCTGACCGCGGCTTCTATCATATGGCCGTCCATTCCCGAAATTCCCATCGCCTTGCCGCCCTTTATTTCAAGCAGATTCACAAGACTTTTGTTTATCTTGCCCGCAAGCACCATCTGGACAACCTCTGCGGTTTCCCTGTCGGTCACACGAAGCCCCTCAACAAAGACGGATTCCTTGCCTATACGGCCCAGCATATCGGTAATCTCCGGTCCTCCGCCATGCACCAGCACAACCTTTACGCCTATAAGCGACAAAAGTACTATATCCTCCATAACCTGCTGCTTCAGTTCTTCGTTTATCATAGCGTTGCCGCCGTATTTTATAACAACTATCCTGCCGTAATATTTTTTTATATACGGCAGCGCCTGCGTCAGTACCTCGGCGCGCTGTGCGTTTGTAATATTCAAAGACATAATTTCACCCGAATTTAAGTTCTGTAATCTCCGTTAATTTTTACGTAATCATAGGTAAGGTCACAGCCCCAGGCGGCCGCCCTGCCTTCTCCGCTGTTCAGGCCTACGAGTATTTCTATTTCGTTTTCAAGGAGAATTTCCTTAGCCTTTTCCTCGCTGAAGGGTATGCCCGAGCCGTTTTTGCAGACAGCGATTTCACCCTTAGCGGATTTGAAAGCAACATCTATTTTTGCGGTATCGACATCCGCCCCCGAATAGCCGATAGCGCATAACACTCTGCCCCAGTTGGCGTCGGCACCGAACATCGCCGCCTTGGTGAGTGACGAGCATATTACCGATTTTGCCACCGTTTTAGCGGTGCTTTCATCCTTCGCGCCGTTCACCTTACATTCGATAAGCTTGGTAGCGCCCTCGCCGTCGCCGGCTATTAAGCGGCAGAGATAAATGTTAACGGTGTTAAGCGCCCTCATAAAGATATCGAACGCTTCGCCTTCGCCCGTTATCTCATCGTTGCCTGCCATACCGTTGGCAAGCACCGTCACCATATCGTTGGTGGAAGTATCACCGTCTATGCTTATCATATTAAAGGTGCTCTGAATATCAGAGGACAGCGCCTTTTGCAGCATCTCTGAGCTTATTGCGCAGTCGGTGGTAATGAAGACAAGCATTGTCGCCATATTCGGATGAATCATACCCGAGCCCTTGGCGATACCGCCGATGTGACATTCCTTTCCCCCGATATTAAAGCTGACCGCCGCCTCTTTAAGCCTTGTGTCGGTGGTCATTATCGCCTCCGCCGCGGCAGAGCCGTTATCATAGGAAAGCCCGCCGACAAGAGAGGGTATGCCGTTTTTGACAGGCTCTATATCAAGCGGCTGACCGATAACGCCGGTAGATGCCACTATAACATCCTGCGCACTGATATTAAGCTCATTTGCCAAAAGCTCACTCATCTGCTCGGCGATTTCAACACCGTTGGCGTTGCAGGTATTGGCGTTGCCGCTGTTGCAGATAACCGCCTGCGCCTTACCGTCGGCAAGATGCGCTTTGGTAACGGTGAGCGGCGCGCCCTTAACAAGATTTGTCGTATACACCGCCGCCGCATTGGCGGGCTTTTCACTGTATATCAGCGCCAAATCGCGTTTTGTCCGGTTTTTGCGTATCCCGCAGTGTATTCCGCTTGCTTTAAAACCCTTGGCGGCACAAACTCCGCCCTTAACTGATTCCATAACTGCCTCCTATAATTCAAGCCCTTTTGTCTTATCTGTTCCGAGACTTATATTCATACATTCTATCGCCGCTCCCGAAGCGCCTTTGCCGAGATTATCGTACCTCGCGACAAGCAGAATACGCTCCCCGTTTCCCGCGACGCTGATTTCCATACTGTCACGGTCCGAAAGCTTTCCCGCAGACACAAAGCCGTTTTCATATGGCTCATCACGGAAGCTTACCACGGGACCGCAGTATTTATTTTTATAGATATTTATAATGTCTTCTGTTCCTGCGCCGCCGATAAGCTCTGAGACGAAAAGCGGAACGGTAACCTCCATGCCGCTGTAAAAATCGGCAACCACCGGAATAAAGACAGGGGCGTTTTCCAATCCCGTCACCGCCTGCATTTCAGGCAGGTGCTTGTGGCTCTGGGCAATACCGTACTGGCGCGGAGCCGAAAGAAGGACATCCCGGTTCTCCGCCTCATATTCCGCTATCATCTTCTTTCCGCCGCCGGAATATCCGGTAAGTGAAAAGCAGGAAAGCCGTGCGGTTTTCGGTAAAATCCCCGCCTCGGCAAGCGGATATACAAGCGCGATAAAGCCGCTGGCATGACAGCCGGGAACGGCGATACGCTTTGACGACGCTATCTGCTTTTCCCGTTCAGGCGAAAGCTCGGGAAAGCCGTATGCCCATTCCGGGTCGGTGCGGTGAGCGGTCGAGGTATCGATTATTACCGTATCGGTATTTTCCGCAAACGATACAGACTCCCGCGCGGCGTCGTCCGGCAGGCATAAAAACGCAATATCCGCGCTGTTAAGCGCGGCTTTGCGGGCGGAAATATCTTTTCTTTTTTCCTCCGAAAGGCGGATAAACTCTATATCCTTTCTGCTTTCAAGCCTTTCGTAAATACGAAGGCCGGTTGTTCCGGCGCTTCCGTCGATAAAAACCTTAGCCATTTATAAACTCCGTGATATATTTGATTTGCGCTTCTACCGATTCCGGTCCGGTGCCGCCGGCTGAAATGCGTTTTGCCACGCAGGTTTCAAGCGATATTTCGTCATAAAGGTCTGTATCGAACAGACTGTCAAACTCTTTATACTTTTCAATCGGCACCGTTTCGAGCACCAGACCGTTCGCAATACAGTAAGCGACTATTTCGCCTACATGCTTATACGCCGTGCGGAAGGGCATGCCTTTTTTGGTTAAGTAATCGGCGCAGTCCGTCGCGTTCAAAAAACCCTTACTTGCCGCCGCGCGCATGTTCTGCGGGAGAACCGTCATTGTGTCTACCATCGCGGTAAAGACGGGGATGCACTGATGAAGCGTGTCGAGCGCATCGAAGACCGGCTCCTTGTCCTCCTGCAT
>USHL01000151.1 GCA_900554525.1 uncultured Oscillospiraceae bacterium
GGTCTTGAATGTACTTTTCTTAAAACTTATAATCTCGGCGCTTTCAACTATTCCGGCCGGATATATGATAATTCCCTGGTGCCTGCTTATAGTTGGAATCGCGAGAACGGCAAGAAAGGCGGACAGCCTGTTAAGCAAAATAGGGCTTAACCCCGCTTTTACGGGAGACCCCTTAGGTGCCGGCAAAGGACTTGTTACCGCGGCGATGATAGCAAGGACGGTTATGAGCTTTACAGGCAGAGCCGGAAGAGGTTCGGCGCCGAGCGGCAAAAGCAGCGCCGCAGCGCATAGGAGCGGCGCATATAACCGTACCGGAGGCACCAATATTTCGGGCAGCACCGCAAACAGCTCTGTCGGTAATACGGCAGCAAACTCAAACACAAATGCAAAAGCGGCGCAGACAAATAATTTCGGTTCAGGAAACTCAAATTACAGCTTCGGCGGAAGTACATCGGGCGGCGCGGTAAACAGAAATACCACTGCAAACACAGCTGCGTTTCCGGGCGGGAAAGCTGAAACCGTCAATACTAACAGGTTCGGCGCGTTTCCGGACCACACAGTTAAAAATCCGGGCAAAAATACTCAAAACGCGGGTCAGAGTAAAGCGGCGCCTGCCGGACAGAAAAACAGCACTGCGAACCGACCGGACAGAAAAACACCGTATAACCGTAACAGCGCACCTAATCAGCATAAGAACGGAAAGATCCGTTTCGGCTCGGAAGCTGCCGGCAAAGGCGCGGTAAAAAACAAAACAGGCTTTTCAAAACCGGAGCTTTTCGGAGGCAGTCCCGTAAAGCCTGACGATGTGTCAGAACCGGTGCCAAATACCACAGCAGAGAATAAGGAGGAGAGTAAAAATGAGCAGATCAGCACTTAACACGGCGGGGAATATAGCCTATGCCGCCAAAAGCATTTACAAAATGATAAAAGCGTTTTTAAGGGGCGGCTGGTACGCGGCGGCGTTAGAGGCATTAAAGCAATACTGGCCGCAGCTTATCTGCGTTTCACTGGCGGTATCGCTTGTGCCGGTAATTTTCTTTTTCTCTCTGCCGATGTTTTTGTTTGGCTTCAATGATTCGTCTGACCCTGAAATGACCGTCTTTAATGAAAAGGCTGCTGCTGCCGTCCGTTGTTTTGATAATTATACGGAATATTATGCCGGTTTTGACGGAATTACCGGCAATGACAGCAATACAGAAATTTCTGTTACGGCGCTGTCAGCCGGTGTAAACGGCGGATCTTACACAGGCGCGGAACCCGGAAATTCAATAATACAGAAAAACTGGTTCATTGCTATATACGCCGTCAGCGTTCAGAACGATATCGACAATGTAAGCGAGGAGAGCATAAGGAATTTCGCCGCACGGACCGTGAGGGTTATAGATACTCCGGATACGGATATTTCCGGAAGCGAAAATACAGCCGCGCTTAATGTACCCGTAACACAACCGGGGATAAGGGTTGTATTCCTTACACCCGATGAAATAATGCAAAATCTGGGCTTTTCACAGTTTGAAAAGGACTGGGCGAATTTAATGTATAACACATTGGAGCAGGGAGGTTTTTAATTGGAAAACGAATACATAATACCGGCTAATTACACCGATGCCGGAAAGCTGTTGGGAGCGTTTGAAATACGCAGCGCGGCGGAGGCGGTTTTGCTGTGCGTACCGCTTGCCTTAATCTTGTTAAAGCTTTCGCCCTTCGGGCTTACGGGGACGGTTGTTCTCGTGTCCGCTACTTGCTTTACGCTCGGCGGCTTCGCTCTGACCGGAATACAGGACAGGTCATTGCTTGAATTTCTGCGTATTTATATATCATTCAGAAAAAAGAGAAGAATACTGACTTACAGGGGGACGAAATGGATATTAAGAAAATGATAACGGCAAAAAAGAAACCGGTCACCGTAAACGGCAGCCGGTATCCAAACGGCACGCAGTCACTTGTGCCGGTCGCGGATATAAGGCAGGGGGTTATTATTACGGCTGACGGGAGATACATAAAGCTGCTTGAGGTACTGCCCACTAATTTCTATCTTAAATCCGGGACCGAGCAGGCTAATATTATTTACTGTATGGCTGGGTATCTCAAAATAGCGCCGGACAGTCTTCAGTTTATTGTAAAGACCCGCGGCGCGGATATAGACGCATACTGTGACGGGCTTGAGGAGTGTTACAACAGGGAGAAAAACGAGACGCTCCGTTCCCTTATATACGAGGAGGCGCAGCTTGTAAACTACCTTGCCGAAAACGAGGCGGTGACGCGCAAATTCTATATAGCCTTTGCCTACGAGGGTTCGTCTTCCGATTTTGACGAAATAGCTGCGGAGCTTAATGAGACCGCCGAAACAGCGTACAGGTACCTTGATTACTGTGGACTTGAGGTTCTGCGGCACGGGGATTATAACGCGTTTTTGTTCGCAGCGCTCTTTTCATTTTTCAGAAACGGTGAGGATTACAGACCTGTTTGGGAGGATCTTAAAAACACTGCTGAAATCGGTGATTTAACGGTCTGTGACGCACTTGCGCCCACAACAGCCGAGCTTGAAAGAAAGGATTATATCATAACCGACGGACTGTACCGGTCTTATCTTTATGTCTGTTCATACGGCTATCCCGCCGCTGTTCCGGCGGCGTGGCTGTCTCCGCTTACAGAGCTGGGCGACGGTATTTCCGTAAGCTTTTATATTGATAAAAAGCCTAAAGAGCAGATACTTCAAAAGGTATCCAAGACCACAATGTTCAACCGCACACGCTTAAAGGACGCGGAGGATACGAGAACCGACTATGAGCGGATGGACGACGCCGTTAATGCCGGAATGTATATAAAGGAGCAGTTAAACCGTGAGGGTGAGGATTTTTACTATATGCACACCCTTATTGAAGTGACTGCACCTGACGCTGACAGTCTTGAATCAAGGATAAAGCAGGTAAAGAACAGGTGCGGGTCGCTTAATATGACTATCCGCCGGGCGGATTACTGCCACGAGAAATGCTTTATATCTATGCTGCCCCTCTGCGGTCTTGACAGGGATACCGAGCGGAAGACAAGGCGCAATATTCTGACCGAAGGCGCGGCGGCGGCTTTTCCGTTTTCCTCCTTTGAGCTTTGCGACAGCAAGGGTATTTTACTCGGTCTTAACCTGCACAACAATTCAGCCGTTATAATAGACAGCTTTAATTCGGACATATATTCAAACGGCAATATGGCTATATTCGGTATGAGCGGAGCGGGCAAGACCTACGCGATACTTCTGCTTGCCATGCGCCTTAGAATGACCGGCGTGCAGGTTTTTGTGATAGCGCCCGAAAAGGGGTTCGAGTACAGAGGTATCTGCGAAGCGCTCGGAGGTCAGTACATAAAAATAGCGAGAGGCTCGTCTGACTGTATAAACATTATGGATATACGTAGGACTACCCTTGATATTGACGACAACCTTATAAACCACCAAAGCCGGCAGGATTCGGTAATGCTTGATGTAGTGCAGGATATTAAGACATATTTAAAGCTGCGCTGCCCCGAAATGACGCCGGAGCAGAGCTATATTTTAGGCGCCGCCGTAATAGACTGCTACAAAGAGTTCGGTATAACAAGGGACAACGCGAGCCTGCTTGAGGCTGACGGCAGTTTCAGGAAAATGCCCTGTCTTGAGGACCTGTATTTAAAGATCTGCGATAAACCGGAGCTTAAGAGCATAGCCGTCATAATAAAGGATCTGGCGTCGGGCGGTATGGCGGGGAGAACCAATGTTAATCTGAAGTCTGATTTTATAGTTCTCGATACTTCGGGAGCGAGGGATGAGGATTTATCCGCCGCGACTTATATGGCTACGGTATTTATCCGTGATGAGATAAGCAGGTCAAGGACAGATAAAAAGGCGGTATTCGGTGACGAGCTGTGGATAATAGCAGGAAATGAGGGAAACGAGCAGGCGGCGGATTTTGTAATAAAGTTAGTAAAGACTATACGTGGGTACGGCGGAATTTTTGTCTCCGCCACACAGAACGCGACCGACTATTTTGCGCTGGGTTCCGGCAGATTCGGTGACGCCGTGCTTAATAACAGCCGGCTTAAGCTGCTTTTGCAGATGGAAGAGCCGGAGGCGGTAAAGCTAAAGGAAAAAATAGGGCTTACCGACGAAGAGGTAATGCAGATAATCCGCTGCGGCAGGGGGCAGGGGCTTCTCTGCGCCGGCAAGAACCGCATAGCGGTTGAAATCCGTTCCACTGAGACGGAGTATGAGCTTATAACCACCGACCGTGAGGCACTGGGGAAAAGAGCAAAAAAGTAATTTACGGAGGAAATATAAATGGGATTTCTGATTTTTCTTTGCGGCACTGTTTTCGGCGGATTTTTAGGGGTGGTTATAATGTGCTGTATGCGGATAGGAAGCA
>USHL01000152.1 GCA_900554525.1 uncultured Oscillospiraceae bacterium
GTTTTGTACGCCCTTTTTTCGGAATAGTGCTTAAATTACTGTGTTTCAACCTTTTCACCTATGAGATATTATAGCATACCCGCGCGCAAAAAAATATCTTTATTTTCCGGATGTTTTGTAGTATTATAATTATAATACGGATAAAGAGGTTTAAAATGAAACGCACAAAGCTCATAGACCGTGTTCTGCCGGATTATACCCGCGGCGAGGAAATATTCAATATGGTCTCCCATATAGCGGGCGGCGCATTCGGTATCGTCGCTCTTGTCACGTGTGTAGTAAAGGCGTTTTTCAACCACGATGCATATCATATAGTCAGCGCCTTTATCTACGGGTTTTCTATGATACTGCTGTATACGATCTCCAGCGTATATCACGGCCTTATCCCCGTGACAGCCAAAAAGGTTATGCAGATAATCGACCACTGCTCGGTGTTTATTCTGATTGCCGGCACCTATACCCCTATTTCGCTCTGTGCCCTGCGCGAAAAAAATACCGCGCTCGGCTGGACGATTTTCGGCATAGTATGGGGCGTTTCGGCACTCGGCATTTCACTTAATGCGATTGATCTCAAAAAATATAACGTCTTTTCGATAATCTGCTATCTGGCACTCGGCTGGTGCATAATCTTTACCGGCAAGGCGGCAGTGGAAGCAGTCGGTGTGACCGGCTTTTGGTGGCTGCTTGCCGGAGGAATATCATACACCGTAGGAGCGGTGCTCTACGGCATAGCCGGCCGCGGCGGTCACCGTTATATGCATTCGGTTTTTCACATTTTCGTGGTGCTCGGCAGTATTCTTCACTATTTCTGCATAATATTCCATGTATTGATTTAAATTATAAATATCAGTAAAACGGCTTTTGCAGCTTATCGCTTATATATAAAACCGCCGCTACTGCAAAGCGTTTTCCGCTTTGCTGCAATTATAAAAATAATTTACAACGGAGAAAAAAATGAAAGACTATGTTATCATCACCGATTCCTGCTGCGATCTGTCGCCCGAGCTGGCGGCAAAGGCAGACGTCCGCATTATTCCTATGATTCTGACCCTTGACGGAAAGGAATACCGCAACTATCCCGATGAACGCGAAATCACCTCAAAGGAGTTTTACGACAAGCTCCGTTCCGGGCTTACGGCATCCACCGCCGCCATAAATATGGATATATTTATGAACGAGTTCGAGCCGATTTTAAAGGAAGGCAAGGATATTCTTTACCTTGCTTTCTCCTCAGGCTTAAGCAGTACCTGCAATACCGGCACTATTGTGGCGTCTGAGCTTAACGAAAAATATCCTGAAAATAAGATCTGTTGTGTTGATACCCTTGCCGCCTCTATGGGCGAGGGACTGCTCGTTTACTTGGCGGCAATGAAAAAGGCAGACGGAGCTTCTGTTGAAGAGGTGCGCGATTGGGTTGAAGGCAATAAGCTTAACCTGTGCCACTGGTTTACGGTCGACGATCTCAATCATTTAAAACGCGGCGGCAGAGTCTCGGCGGCGACCGCTTTTGTAGGTTCGGTGCTTAACATCAAGCCTGTGCTTCACGTAGACGATGAAGGTCATCTCATAAATGTCAGCAAGGTACGCGGCAGAAAAGCAGCCGTATCAAGCCTTTTTGAGCATATGAAGCAAAGCGCGATAAACCCCGCAGAGCAGACGGTGTTTATCAGCCACGGCGACTGCATAGCCGACGCCGAAGCCCTCAAAGGTATGATAGAATCCGAGTGGCACCCCAGACAGATTGAAATAAACGCAATAGGACCCGTTATCGGCGCTCACTCCGGGCCCGGAACTCTGGCGCTCTTTTTCCTCGGCGACAAGCGGTAAAACGCAATGAAATATCATACCGAAGACGTACAGAGCCGTTACGGTGCCGTGCTCCGCTTTACAGTACGGCATATTGCGGCGGCATTACTATTTTGAAATATTTCTTCCGCGAAACAACAAGCCGTGGCCTGAAGATATTCAGGTCACGGCTTTTTATATCATTCTCGCTTGATTTTCCAGTAATAACGCCTGCCGCTTTCGGGGAAATCCTCCATAACGCCGTGTTCAGGGTCATAAAATATGCCGCCGAAATAAAGCGACCAATGCCAGCACCGCGGAGTTTCAAGGCTCAAAATGCATATCTGAGGCAGCTCTGACTTTTCGGAAACAGGAATTCGCTCCGGCTCATAGCCTATACCGAGCCGTTCCAGCGCTCTGAACATATCCTTAAGCGTCGTTTCCCGCTCCGTTCCTACCAAACCGACTATTTCATTTACACTTTTTCCGGAAAGCATAGCCAGCACTGCCTGACCGCACTGAAGCGGCGTGGGCTCATGTATATATATAATTTTTTCCGCAAGCGGCATACAGACTCCCGCCTTTCAACGAATAATTTTATAAATAAGCTTTCTTTCGGGCGGCCTTTCGGCTCCAAGCTCAAAGGCGGAATAAAAAACCTCAGCGGCCTCGGCCAGACGCTCCTTCCTGCCGTATATCCTGCCTATCATCTCACCCCTTCTGACATAATCGCCGTATTTCCTGAAAAGCCGTATTCCCGCGGCAGGGTCTATTTTTTCACCCAGCTCTGCTCTGCCCGCTCCGCTTATTACCGATGCTTTGCCTATAAGCTCACAGTCGGTCGATATTATATATCCTTCGGCTTCGGAAATCACCTCGGTCACGCTTTCAGAAGAAGGAAAGGTCTTTTCACCCGTCAGATACCGCACATCGCCGCCCTGCGCCGAAACAAGCTCGCACAGCTTATCAAAGCCGGCACCGCCGCTGACGGCGTTTTTCGCCGCCGCAAGAGCTTCTTCGGCAGATAACCCGAACGAAAGGGAATACATCTCAGCGGCAAGCACCGCCGAAAGCCCGGCAAGATCCTCCGGCCCGCCGCCCTTGAGAACCTCAACAGCCTCGGCCACCTCAAGCGAATTGCCGACCGCATACCCTAACGGAGACGACATATCGGTTATGACCGCCGACATCCTGCGCCCCGCGCCGCGGCCTATCTCCACCATTTCACGCGCGAGCTCTTCGGCGTCTTCAGCCGTTTTCATAAACGCTCCGCTGCCGAACTTAACATCCAGGACGATGCTTTCGGCGCCCGCCGCCAGCTTTTTACTCATAATGCTCGAGGCTATAAGCGGAATACTGTTTACCGTCGCCGTGACGTCACGCAGGGCGTAAAGCCGTTTATCCGCAGGAGCAAAATTGCCGCTCTGACCTGCAAGGCATATACCTATTTTTTCGGCCTGCGCTTTGAAGCTTTCGGGTGAAACATCGGTTTTAAAACCCGGGACAGACTCCAGCTTATCGACCGTTCCGCCGGTGTAGCCAAGCCCGCGGCCCGACATTTTGGCTACGGTACAGCCGAGCGACGCAGCGGCAGGAGCGGTTATCAGGGTGGTTTTATCCCCGACGCCGCCGGTGGAATGTTTATCGGCGGTATTTTTAAGCGAAGACAAATCCAGCATATCTCCGCTTTCGGCCATATTAAGAGTCATCGCCAGAGTCTCGCGCGGGGTCATTCCGTTTAAGGTCACCGCCATCAGAAAAGCTGAAAGCTGATAGTCAGGTATGCTGCCGCCCGCGGCGCCTTTTACGATAAATTCTATTTCTTTTTCATTAAGCTCTTTTTTATCACGCTTTTTTTCAATAAGCGGAATCATCTGCAAAGCTTATCCCTCCCGAAGCCGTAAGGCAGAATTTCACCCATTCCGAGCGTTTTTATTTCACTTCCGTTAAACAGCAATATCTTAAAGTCTTTTGCGGCAAACTCGCCGAGTACCTGACGGCACTCACCGCAGGGCGGGCAGAAATCTGTTATTTCCCCGCCGTCTCCGCCGACGACCGCAATCGCTTTAAATTCCCGCTCGCCTGCCGAAACGGCAGCGGACGCCGCCGCCCGCTCGGCACAGATACAGGCCGAATAGGCGGCATTTTCAGCATTGCAGCCGGAATACACCCTGCCGGACCCGCAAAGCAGCGCCGCCCCTACCCTAAATCCGGAATAAGGCGAATAGGAATTTTTCACAGCGCCGAGCGCCAAACCGATAAGCTCTTTGTCCTGCACACAAATAACCTCCTTATCAGAAAAGCGGCATAAAGCCGCTTTAAATTTATGCCAAATACTGCGCCAGAGTTATCACCAACGGCATACTGCCGAGCGACAGCACCGTACTCAGCGACACCATATTTACCGAAAGCGGCGTATCACCTGAAAACTTTGCCGAAAACATAGTTGTAACCGCCGCTACCGGCGCACTCACCGATATCACTATCGAAACCAGCAGATTCCCGCGTATGCCGAGCAGATACAAAGCCCCGAGCGCAGCCAGCGGATATGCTATAAGCCTTACGAAAACCGAAATTATGCACC
>USHL01000153.1 GCA_900554525.1 uncultured Oscillospiraceae bacterium
GATGAGGTGCGGCAGTGCATCCGGTGTGGAAACCAGATTGTAGAGACCACGTGTTTCTGCTTCTTCAATCCATTCATCTGTATAGCCGTTTCCGTTGAAGATAACTCGTTTGTGATCAATGATCGTCTTTTTCAGCAGTTCATGAACAGCGGTATCCATTTTATCAGCCGGAACATCTTTCAGTTCCTCATAGAACTGATGAAGTACTTCTGCAACAGCAGTGTTGAGGATGATGTTCGGGTTGGCTACAGAAGAAGATGAGCCAAGCATACGGAATTCAAATTTATTTCCGGTAAATGCAAACGGTGAAGTACGGTTTCTGTCTGTGTTATCTTTTACGAAGTGAGGAAGTACTTTTGCACCGATATCCATCTGAACAGCACCGTGTCCGGTAAAGAATTCATCGTTTTCGATTGCCTTGAGCACTTCGGTAAGTTCATCACCGAGAAAGATGGATACTACAGCCGGCGGAGCCTCGTTTGCACCGAGACGGTGGTCGTTTCCGGCACTTGCAACAGAAATACGAAGCAGATCAGCGTAGTCATCAACTGCTTTGATAACAGCTACAAGGAATACAAGGAACTGTGTATTTTCAGCTGGTGTTTTGCCAGGATCCAGAAGGTTGACTCCGGTGTCTGTGCTCATGGACCAGTTATTGTGTTTACCACTGCCGTTGATTCCTTCGAATGGTTTTTCATGAAGCAGGCAAACCATGTTGTGTTTTGCTGCAACTTTTTTCATGATTTCCATAGTCAGCTGGTTGTGATCGACAGCAACATTTGTTGTATCAAATACAGGAGCAAGCTCATGCTGTGCAGGAGCAACTTCATTATGTTTCGTTTTTGCCGGAATACCGAGTTTCCAGAGCTCTTCGTCCAGATCATGCATGTAAGCTGCAACACGTGGCTTCAGAGTTCCGAAATAGTGATCTTCCATTTCCTGTCCTTTAGGAGCCGGAGCACCGACCAGTGTACGTCCGCAGAAGATCAGGTCCTTTCTCTTATTGTAGAGGTCTTTGTCTACAAGGAAATATTCCTGCTCCGGACCTACGGTTGTATTGACCCGCTTTACATCTTCCATACCGAAAAGCCTTACTATCCGCAGCGCCTGCTTGTTTATGGCGTCCATACTGCGCAGCAGCGGTGTCTTCTGGTCGAGCGCCTCTCCGCCGTAGGAACAAAATGCGGTCGGTATGCAGAGTGTATCATCTTTTATAAAAGCATAAGAGCTCGGGTCCCAGGCGGTATAGCCCCGGGCCTCAAAGGTGGCGCGCAGACCTCCCGACGGGAACGATGAAGCGTCCGGCTCGCCCTTTATCAGCTCCTTGCCGGAAAATTCCATTATTATATGGCCGTCAGGCGTGGGAGATATAAAGCTGTCATGCTTTTCGGCGGTAATGCCTGTAAGCGGCTGAAACCAATGGGTAAAGTGGGTGGCTCCCTTTTCTATCGCCCAATCCTTCATAGCCGAAGCGACGGTATCCGCAATGCTGCTGTCTATGCCCTTTCCCTCTTTTATGGCACGTTTCAATATATCGTATGTATCCTCCGGCAGACGTTCGGCCATTACCGAATCGTTAAAAACCTTACTGCCGAAAAGCTCGCTTACTTTATCCAAGGCTTTACCTCCAAAAACTTATTAAATATAGTATAGCTTTACAGCGCCGATTTGTCAATCGGCTATTCCCAATAAACCACCGCAACATCTCGGTAATAGACATATCTGTCAAGCTCGATGCCGTCAAGATGCAGCTGAAGCCTTGCCAAACGGCTGCTCACCTCGTCATCGGTCGAATATTCGCATAGCAGTTCTGCATATTTAAGACCCTGCGAATCACGCTGCTTAATGAGCTCTGCGCATTCGTCAAATCTGCCGTTCAGGTCGGCGCCCTCTTTGGTGTAATACATATTACTGCCGCTCAAACAATCATGATGTGAAAAATTATCCGCCGCAAGCGTATGGTCGTAGTACAGCCTGGTAATATCAATATTGAAATAAACATAGGAAGGATTCTCCAGCGCGGTGTCATTCCATGTCACATCGGTAAAGCTCCATTCCCCGTCGGTCTTTACATAGTTCCACATATGGTCCTCGCCGTCAGAAAAACCGCAGACCAGCTCGCACTCTATGCCTGCGTTGTTGCAGAGTATCTGCAATGCGCGCGAATATCCCTCGCACTGCGCCTTTCCTTCAATCAGCGCACCGTAAGCGGTATGCGAAAGCTCGGTTTCGGCATATTCGGTTCCGGCGCAGACAGCGTCATTGAAAAATTTTTCTTTTTCGTATTCCGAACCGTATTTTTCCGCCTCGGCTACAAGCTCATCCACTCTGTTTCTGAGCTGCTCACGCATACTGTCGCGTTCGGACTTTTCGACAGCATATCTGGCAGAATACTTATTATTTTCATAATCAAAAGCAATTTTTGTATCGCCTTTACTGCCGTTATATATTATGACATATGTATACGGCATCCAGAAAATATCCGGATGGTCGTAAAGGACGGCGGTATATACACGGTTGATGTCCTTTTCGGTATAGCTGCCGCAGTTTCCGATATTAATAAAGCCCTTTTTCATTTCCTCGGCAGCATTAAGAAACTGCTTATACCACTTTCGCTCGGTATTGTCAAGCGTAGCGTAACAGTACGAATACGGAGACTCGCCCTCAGTATCGCCTTTAGGTATATCATAATAGGAATAAACATATTCAATGACCTCGGTCTTACCGCCGTAATCGCCGAAAATATCGCCGATACTGCAGCCGCTTAAGGCAACAGCAATTACGGCAGCTGCAAGCAGAGCAAGTAATTTTTTCAAAAGCCAGCCTCCGTTTCAGTTTATTATACCGCCGTTTCTGCAAAGATCGGCAATATGGTCTGACCAATAATAACAGTCCGGCACCGTAAGATTTGTTTTACTGTTTTCTATTATATACAGAAAGCCGTCACGCTCAAAACCGTTTTCCGAAATTTTCTGCAGCACTGCAGAAATTATCTCACGCTTAAGCTGTCCGGGATCCTCGGCAGCTGCAAGCATCTCGACAACCTGAACGCCGGTATACCTCAAGAGCTCATTTTCCGCCGGAAGTTCAATGCCGTCAATAAAATCAATTATATCCGCCATAAAGCTGTAATCAGCCTGTATATGGTAATTTACCGGATATCCGAAAAGCTTATCGGTTATTATATACCCATCCTGCGGGATTATGACCGACAGCTTTTCCTCTTCAAAATCAAGATAGAAAAATGTACGGCTGCCGTTTATATCGAGCAATACGCCGCTGTTTTCGGGAAGCGGTGAGCTGTACGGCACCTGGGATACATTGTTTTCGGTTTCGGCGGTCAGATTGCTTTTCAGGTAAAAATATCCGCCCACGGTAAAAACGGCACCGCAGCAAAGGCAGATAAACAAAAGCTTTAAAACCTTTAAATTTTTCTTTTTCACGCATGATCACCCTATCAGTATTATTGATAAAATGAACGCGGTTTATCCAAAAATTTAAAAATCCGCAATCAGCCTGTAAGCTTCCGATTTCAGAAGACGGATAAGCTCGGAATTTGTTTTCGGCGCGGTATCGGCTTCTATTCCGGCTTTTCCGAGGTTTTTATCGCTACAGTCATGTATGTCGCCGCCTGAGGTCATTATAAGTCCGTTTTTTCTTGCGAAAGCCAAAGCTTTTCCGTTTTCCTCTGCGGTATTGTGACTGTTGTATACCTCATAGCCGTCGACGCAGTAAAGCTCATGTGAAACCGACGGGTCGTTATACGGCCTTATCCGGTACGGATGAGCCTTTACGGTGAGGCATCCGTTTCGGCGGAGCAGCCCACAAAAGCGGCATAGTAGCTCAGACCGTAATCGTCCACCAGATAGCGGAACGGGAAACGGTCGCCGAACAGAACGGTCTTATAGGTCGCAGCGTCCACGGCAGCCTGATATTCGCCGTCCAACGCAGAGAGCTTTTCAATATAGGCAGCGGCGTTGGTAGCGTAGGTGTCCTTATTGTCGGGGTCCAGCTCCTGCAAAGACTTGGAAATGGCATTTACAAGAGCCTCCGCGTTTTTCAGAGAAAGCCAAACGTGCTCGTCCTTTTCTTCCTCATGCTCGTGCTCTTCGCCTTCTTCATGCTCGTGGTCTTCGTCCTCGTCGTGGTCATGACCTTCCATGTGTTCGCAGATCTCTTCGCCGGTCATATCAGCCGGGAAGAAGGTGGGCCAGGAGTTTTCGGGATCGACGATCGCGTCGAAGCTCTCGTTGCTCATCCGGATGTGGAAGTGTTCGGCGGCGGCCGGTTCGATCATGTGGTCGTTGAACTCAATGTAGACCGGTGCGCCGGAATCCTTGTCCTCCGCCGCAAAGCGAT
>USHL01000154.1 GCA_900554525.1 uncultured Oscillospiraceae bacterium
CCGACGCAAGCTTACAAATGAATGTCCCGCTATGATAGGTACGGTTCCGGTATATGACAGCGTGATTCATTATCAGCGCGATCTTGCTACGCTGACCGCAAAGGATTTCATTGACGTTGTCCGTCTGCACGCGCAGGACGGTGTGGATTTTGTTACGCTTCACTGCGGTATCACCCGCAAGACCATTGAACAGATCCGAAAACACAAGAGGAAAATGAATATTGTCTCCCGCGGGGGCTCTCTTGTTTTCGCATGGATGAGTATGACGGGCGAAGAAAATCCTTTTTACGAATATTACGATGAAATTCTTGATATCTGCCGCGAATATGATGTTACCATTTCCCTCGGGGACGCCTGCCGTCCCGGTTGTCTTGCCGATGCCGGCGATGTCTGCCAGATTGAGGAGCTTGTACGTCTCGGTGAACTGACCAAGCGCGCATGGGAAAAGGATGTACAGGTGATGGTGGAAGGTCCCGGACATATGCCGATGGACCAGATTGAAGCCAACATGAAAATGCAGCAGACAATTTGCATGGGTGCGCCTTTTTATGTTCTCGGCCCTATTGTCACCGATATAGCTCCCGGTTACGACCATATCACCTCTGCTATAGGCGGTGCTATTGCGGCGGCCTCCGGTGCGGCGTTCCTTTGCTATGTAACGCCTGCCGAGCATTTGGCCTTGCCAGATGTTAATGATGTAAAGCAGGGTATCATCGCTTCGCGTATTGCAGCGCATGCCGCCGATATTGCGAAGAAAATTCCTCACGCGAGAGATATCGATGATAAAATGGCAGACGCCAGAAGAACCTTTGACTGGGACAAGCAGTGGGAATGCTCTGTTGACCCCGAAACCGCAAAAGCGATTCGGGACAGCCGTGCTCCTGAGCATGAGGACAGCTGCTCTATGTGCGGCAAGTTCTGTGCGGTCAGAAGTATGAACAAGGCCTTGAACGGCGAGTATATTGATATTCTGTAAGGTGAGGGCATGAAACGTTGTGTTGTCGTCGGCGGCGCCGATATAAATAATTATGAATATATCCGAAGCCGACTGTGCGGGGACGACTATGTGGTTTTCTGTGACAGCGGGCTTAAGCATCTTGAAAAATTGAATGCTGAGCCGGGGCTTATCGTGGGGGATTTTGATTCGTATGATAAGCCTGATATGGCTGTTGAGACCATAGCCCTTCCTTGTGAGAAGGATGATACCGATACTGTTTTTGCCGTCAAAGAAGCATTAATACGCGGATATGATGAGTTCTTATTGATCGGAGTTATAGGCGCAAGGCTTGACCATACGCTCGGCAATGTGTCGGTTCTGCTTTATCTTGACTCACTGGGGAAAAGGGCAAACATAATTGACGATTATTCCGAAATGGAAATCGTATCTGAAAAGCCTGTTTATATAGATGATTCCTATTCTTTTTTTTCGCTTCTGAATATTACGGGCAGGGCAAGGGGTGTTACGGTTAAGAACGCTAAGTATCCGCTTGACGGCGCAGAAATCACCTGTGAGTATCAGTACGGCATAAGCAATGAGGTCCTTCCGGGAAAAACTGCCGTTGTTTCAGTGACAGACGGAAGGCTGCTACTGGTGAAAATAAAAAAGTGTTAAAAAGCTTTGTGATCGGAAGAGCGGCTACCGTGCTGTTCCGGCGTAACTGTTGCTTGCTTTTACAAATCAGCAATATATTTTAATATTTTTATGCCGCGCATATCAGTTTTGCGAGTTTGTTTCCGTTATAGTGACAAAATTAGAATCGTGAACAGAAAACAGCCAAAAATTGGACAAATGCCTCATTCTTGGCTGTTTTTGGTCGGGGTGACCGGGCTCGAACCGACGACATCCAGTTCCCAAATATATAATAGAACATTTTTTGTGCCATTTCAAGCAGTTTATAGCACTTTCGTCTGGAAATCACTTGCTCTTTGAGCCTCTTTTGTCCACTGTTTCCATGTGTTCCAAAAATGACTGTGGGATGGTATGTGGTCGTAAATATGCTCCTCGAACAAACCGCCCGTTCAAGGAGTTCTTTATTATTTGTATGAAAACTTTGAAATCGCTAAAAGTCAAGTCTTTTCTACCGTCAAAATTTGAGCCGTAATATACAAAGAAAAAACAACTGGATAAAGGCAAAGCGGTTTTAAGATAAATATTCATCATTTTGTTCTGCAATCCAGTTTTAACTATTATGATATTATTGCACTGGTATCGTAATTTTTATAAAATAATTCCTGTCATAATCTTGCGTACATACTTCCACATACAGAGCTGTCGTATAACATTCGTCTGTGACACTGTGAGTACTTTTTAAAATGTCAAGTAAAAACTTTGTTACTGTGAAATGCTGTTACGGCACATTGTAAGCATTATATTCAAGCTTTCTTTATAAAGGTAAAGCCTGTATAGATCCTGCACCCGAAACAATGGCGGCAATAATTGATTTTGTGAGATTGCCATTATAGCAGTCAACTTTGTTTATACGAGGGGGAGCTTTTAACATTTGCTTTTGTTGTAGATTCCCGTACGACCAGGCTTGGTTTTAATACTATTTGACGGACAGGTGTTTCCGGTTCTGTAATCATTCGAATAAGAATTTCTGCTGCACGGCGTCCCACCTCAGCTCCGTGTGTATCAATGGTAGATAACGAAATCGGCAGAAATTTTGAGATGTTAATATTGTCATAACCTATAAGCGTAACGTCGTCGGGAATATTAAGACCTAGAGAAAGAATGGCGCGCATAACAGAAATTGCGGCAAAATCATAGAGACAAAATATTCCGTCGGGCTTTTGTTCGTTAAGCAGCTCTAAGGTCGCGTTATATATTGAAGAGTCGTCCGGCGCACATTCTTTAATAAGTGACTCGGAAAACGCAATCCCGTTATAATATAATGCGTCAATATCAGAATTAATGCGGGAATCACTAATTGAAAAAATAGGAAAGCCGGGACTGTCTTACGGCAGCTCAGGTGTTTATTTAGGCGGCGATTATACAAAGGACAGAAATATAGATCGCTGTGAAAGCGCGCACCTGACTGTCCAGGCACTGGCCTCAGCGCTGGAAAACGGTTTTGAAATGGCTTTTGATGTCGGCAATGCTTATGTTTTACCGTATGCGTCCCATTTGCTGAATGTACCTTCCGATTCTTCGGGATACCGGCTTGAAAGAGAGACAGTGCCGTTTTTTCAGATGGTTGTACACGGCAGTATTTCATATGCCGGTGCGCCTTATAATCTTTCACCCGACAGTATAGAGTCCGTTTGTGATTCCTGGGCTTTCGGCAGTGCGCCTTACGCGGTTTTCATTACTCGGTCGGATGATTTAATTGCAAACACTCCGTATCAGACTGTATGGTATTCGCTTGCAGATGAAGACCGTCTGGAAAAATTTATCAAATCAGCCGAAGAAACTGCCGATTTTCGCAGGCAAACGGCTTCAAGCCGTATCATTGGTTATTTTGAGAACGGAAACGGAGTTTCACGGACTTTATATGATAACGGAACGGCAGTTTACGTGAACCGAAATGAAACCGATTGCGTTATTGACGGAATCAATGTTCCGGCAAACGGGTTCGCGATAGGAGGAGATTGAAATGCGCAGAAATAAATCGGCATTATTTGAGAGACGGGCGCGTTATGGTTATATTTTTATTGCTCCGCTGATTCTGGGCGTTTGTTTTATTTTTATTCCCAATCTTATTGAGACGTTTTTGTATTCGGTATGCGAAATCGATACCGCAGATAATTTTTCGCTTAATTTCAGCGGGTTTGGTTTCTACAAGGATGCATTTCGTTCAGATCCGGAGTTTCTGCCTTTACTTGCCGATAATTTAAAAAGCCTTGTTATAAATGTTCCGGTTATAGTAATATACAGCCTTTTTATAGCCACGCTGCTTAATCAGGAGTTCAGAGGCAGAGTTATTGCAAGAATTATATTTTTTATTCCGGTTTTACTGGCTACCGGCGTGCTTTCGGATACCGATTCAACTGCGCTTTTGTATACGGGCGCCGGTCAGGTTATCGACACCGGTGTATCATCAGGGATTTCAGGATTTGCCGATATGTCCGCACTTCTGTCGTCGCTGAGCTTTCCGCAGCCTTTGATTGACGTTGTAACCGGAGCAGTTTCTAATATTTATACGATTACGCGTTCAAGCGGTTTGCAGATTTTTATTTTTCTTGCCGGTCTTCAGGAAATACCGGTATCTGTATATGAAGCGGCTCAAATTGAGGGATGCAGTAAATGGGAGCTTTTTTGGAAAATAACCTTTCCTATGATAAGCCCCCAGATAGCGGTAAATGCAATATATACTATCGCCATTTCCGCGACAGATAATAATGAGCTGCT
>USHL01000155.1 GCA_900554525.1 uncultured Oscillospiraceae bacterium
ATCCTTAAGAGGTGATAGCTTTGAAAAGACAGGATTATTTAAGCTGGGACGAGTATTTTATGGGAATAGCCCTGCTTTCCTCGATGCGCAGCAAGGACCCGGGGACTCAGGTCGGCGCCTGCATAGTCAATTCGGAAAAGCGCATACTTTCAATGGGCTACAACGGCATGCCGCGCTGCTGCAGCGATGACGAATATCCGTGGGACAAGGTCGGCGAGCCGCTTGAAACAAAGTACCTTTACGTTTGTCATGCGGAGCTGAACGCAATTTTAAACTGCGACAGCGGAAACGTTAAGGGCTGTACGGTATATACAACGCTTTTCCCCTGCAATGAATGTGCAAAGGCCATTATACAGTCGGGAATAGCCGAGGTTGTCTATATGTCGGACAAATATTCCGACTCCGACAGCGTGCTGGCTTCAAAGCGTATGTTTACCACCGCCGGCGTAAAGTTCAGGCAGTATAACATTTCAAATAAAAGCGTCACGCTTGAGCTGTAAAAAACTCCCCGCTTTACAAAGCGGGGAGTTTTCTGTCAATAGAGTTTTACTTCGCTCCAGAGAGTTTCGTAATAAGTGCGGATTTCCTGGTCCATTGAATGATAATACTGAACCTTCGGCATATCCTCTTCGGCGGGATAAAGAATCTCGTTCTGATAATAAGTATAGTCTTCGTTTTCGATGACCGCCGTATTCGGCGATGCATAGCCTAAATATTCGGCGTTTGCCGTGGCGATGTCAGGCTCTAAAAGGAAGTTTATATACATAAGCGCGGCATCATAGTTCTTGGCAGAGCTGGGGATACAAATTGAATCGACAAAGATGTTTGTGCCCTCTTCCGGATAGAAGAATTCGAGGTCGGGGTTAACCTCCTTCATAGTTAAAAAGTCGCCGGCATAGTAAGGGGCAACGGCAGCCTCGCCTGTTTCCATCTTGGCGAATATCTCGTCCATAACGTAAGACTGAAGATTTGCCTTGCCTTCTTTAAGAAGGTCGGCGGCGGCGTCCCAGTCCGCCTTGTCTGTGGTGTTGAGATCCTGGCCCAAAAGCATCTGTGCCGTCATAAATGCGTCGCGTGGATTGTTGAAATTGAGCGCCATATTTTTATATTTTTCATCCCACAGCACATTCCAGGAATGTTCGATATCTTCGCCCGTCAGGGACTTATTATAGATTACTCCGACCATACCTACATTGAACGGAACCGAATATTCATTGTTTTCATCAAAATAAAGATTTTTGTAATCTTCCTTTATAAGGTCGTAGTTGGAAAGCTTTGAGGTATCTATTTTCTTGAGCATACCTTCATCCTTGAGCTGCTGTATCATATAGTCGGAGGGAATTATTATATCGTAGCTTATGCCCTCGCTTTTAAGCTGTGAATACATAGTCTCGTTGCTTTCAAAGGTGAGGTAGTTTACCTTTATTCCGGTAAGCTTTTCGAATTCCTTGTTGACGTCTATAGCGCCGTCCTCGCCGAGTGAGAGGTATTCACCCCAGTTGTAAACGGTAAGCTCGGTGCCCTCAAGACTTTTGTCATATGCTCCACGTAGGTTGAGCTCGGCGTATTCATAGCCGCAGCCGGTAAGCGAAACAGTGATCAGGAGCACGGTACTCAGAACCAAAGCAAGATATTTTTTCATTTTGTGTTTCCTTTCTTAATCAGTATTGTTTTATTTCAGCGCGCTTGCTTTCGCTTTTTGTCTGCAATACATTGTAAAGTATCAGCAGTACGAACACGGTAACGAAGATGATCGTCGACAGTGCATAGGCATCGGGCTTGACTGATTTTTTGGTCATCGTATAGATGATGATGGGAAGTGTCTGATAGCGCCCGCAGGTGAAATAGCTTATTACGAAATCGTCAAGCGAGAGTGTGAATGCCATTATAAAGCCGGTGACGATACCGGTGGAAATCGATGGGACTATCACCTTGAAAAACGCCTTGACAGGCGTGCAGCCAAGGTCAAGAGCCGCTTCCGAAAGATGAGAATCGGTTTGACGCAGCTTCGGAATGACCGAAAGTATAACATACGGCAGATTAAAGGTAATATGCGCTATAAGCACAGTGGGAAAACCCAGATATTCCTGCATACCGATAAGCTTGCCGATGAATATAAAAAGAAGCATTAGGGAAATTCCGGTAACAATATCGGCGTTCATCATCGGTATCTGCGTTACCGACATCACGGCTTTTTTGGCGGCCTTGTTGCGTATCGCCGTTATCCCTACCGCGGCTGCTGTGCCGAGCACGGTCGAGATGACGGCGGACAGCACTGCTATTATCAGCGTGTGCTCGAGCGCGGTCAGCATAGTGGTATCGGAAGCAAGACCGGTATACCACTTGGTTGAAAATTCATCAAAGACCCAAACGCTGCTTGACGAGTTGAAGGAGTAGACGATCATTACAGCTACCGGTGCATATAGAAAAAATATGATAAGCGCAATATAGAGTCTTGAAAGTATTTTCACATCAATACACCTCCGCCGTCGTCGTCCGCGAATCTGTTCATAATAAACAGGCATACAAGTATCATAAGCATGAGCACCAGCGAAATGGCCGACGCCACGTTATAATACTGAGGACCCAAATTGAAGAAGTATTCAATGGTATCGCCTATCAGCATAGTTTTGTTTCCGCCGAGCTTTTGAGAAATATAAAAGGTGCTGACCGACGGCACAAAGACCATCGTAATGCCTGAAATTACTCCGGGGCGGGATAGGGGGAAGATTACACGCCTGAATTTGCCCCACGCATCGGAGCCTAAATCTTCCGCCGCTTCCAAGAGAGATTTATCGAGTTTTGACATTACCGAGTAAATCGGAAGTATCATGTAAGGTATAAAATCGTATACCATACCGAGTATTACCGCTCCCGGTGTATTTATGAGCTTAAGCGGACCTATTCCGAGCTTTTGCAGGAAATTGTTTATAAGCCCGGTGTTGGCGAGAATGGTTATCCATGAATAAGTGCGGATGAGGAAGTTCATCCACATCGGAATCATAACTATCATAAACAGCATTCTCTGCGAGGATATTTTGAGCTTTGTCATAAAATAGGCCATCGGATAGGCGAGCAGAAGCGTAACTAAAGTGGCTATCGCCGCATAAAGTATTGAGATTCCGAAAGCCTTTTTGTATTTGCCTATCTGAGAGATATTGGCAAGAGTAAAAGTACCGTTCGCGTCTGTAAAGGCGAAATACACCATTATCAGCAGCGGAACAATTATGAATATTGCCGACCATACGAGGTAGGGCGAGGCGACCAGACGGCTGCCGAAAGCTTTTTTGTTCACGGCTATTCCTCCTCTGCGGTATCGGAGAGGTGATCTATCTCCTCGCTGTATGACGAATAATCCCCGTAAAGCCCGGAATATTCCGATTTCTTCATAATATGTATGGCGTCCGGCTCTATAAACAGACCTACGCTGTCGCCGGCAAAATGCTCGTCGGTGGTCTGTATCATCCACTTAAAGCCGCCGATATCCACGATGATTTCGTAATGCACCCCGAGGAAAGCAACCGATGTGACGACACCCTTTAACATTCCCTTTTCAGGGGCTACTATGTCTACGTCTTCAGGCCGCACAACCACGTCGACCTGCTCGTTTGCCTCAAAGCCCTTGTCGAGACATTCGAATTTCTGCCCTGAAAATTCAACAAAGTAATCCCGCAGCATCACTCCGTCGACAATGTTGGACTCGCCTATGAAATCAGCCACAAAGGCGTTCTGCGGCTCGTTGTAAATATCCTGCGGAGTGCCGACCTGCTGGATGCGCCCCGAATCCATAACGACTACGCGGTCGGACATGGTCAGGGCTTCCTCCTGGTCATGGGTGACAAATATAAATGTTATCCCTAACTGCTGCTGTATTTTTTTCAGCTCTTTCTGCATATCCTTCCGAAGCTTAAGATCAAGCGCCGCAAGCGGTTCGTCGAGCAGCAGAACTTTTGGATGATTGGCGATTGCGCGTGCGATTGCGACGCGCTGCTGCTGCCCGCCCGAAAGGGTGTCGATATGCCTTTTTTCAAGACCGGTAAGATTGACTAACCGGAGCATTTCGGCAACCTTTTCCTTGATTTCTTTTTCCGGCAGTTTTTTTACGCGCAGACCGAAAGCGATATTTTCGTAAACATTCAGGTGCGGAAATAGCGCATAACGCTGAAAAATGGTGTTTACCTGCCTTTTATAAGCGGGAACACCATTTATTTTTTTGCCCTCAAACAATACGTCGCCGCTGTCGGGATCCAGAAATCCGGCAATAAGACGGAGCGTCGTGGTTTTTCCGCAGCCCGAAGGACCGAGAAGGGTGATGAACTCCTTATCCTTTATGC
>USHL01000156.1 GCA_900554525.1 uncultured Oscillospiraceae bacterium
GAATTATATACAGCGCATCTTGAGGATAGAAGTCAAAATAGATGAATGAAAAGATGTATTCGCCCAAATTGTTCACCGAAAGCTCTAATTCGGCGGATTTTTCTGCCGAAACGGGAAGCTCATCTGCATTCAGTCTTACAAATCCTCCCTGATCACAGCCGTTTGAGCAAAACGAAAGTCTGCCTCCGTTATACTTTGCGGTAAGCTTTACGGTAAGTGCGGCATTTTCATAGCCGGTAACCCATGCCGTAAGTGTCTGATCCTCAACCTTCACGTTAAGCTGAAGCATTGCTTTATTATTGACTTTTTCATTATATGCTCCGAAACCGGCGTCAGTAAGATATGCGTTGATCGTTTTGGGATCGGTGTTATAAAGCGTCACCGATGTATCTGCTACAGACGCAGTATCGGTATCGATAGCCCCCTTTACTCTCAGCATCGGTATAAAGCTGCTGCCTATCTGTGCATTGTTGACAGTTACAAACACAGCATTGCCGCTGAGGTCGGAATAATTTTCAGGCCTGTCGCTTATTACCACGCCGCTTTCGGCATGACCGGCTATAAATGTATAGTCAAAACTGAAATTTTCCGGCAGTTCCTTGTTAAGAGTAAGCGCATAGATTTTTCCGGCGCCTACCCTGCCGTAAGGCTTCAAAGCATTATTCTGATACTGCCATTCAATATAGCCCTTGCCGGCCGAAGCATCCTCTGTATTATCGGTTCTCCAGCTCTGTGACACCGGAACCGTTTGCGGGGAACCGTCAGCGCTGTCATATACCGTAGAGGTAAATTCGCTGTCAAGCGCTGAAACTTCGCCGCCGGCAAATGTATAAGAATAATCAGAACCGTCAAGCTCAACAACCGCAAAATCCTTTATACCTCCGTGAGCATTTCCGGTAGCATAAAGCGAAATGTAACCGCCGGTATATTTTTCATTTAACTGAACTGAATAGGCAATGTCCGGATATTCAGACCACCAGACCTTTAAAACCCCGTCAAGCACCTCAATATTAAGGGTATGCAGATTGGTAGAATTTACGCTTGAATCAAACCCTGAAATAATCTCATTATTATAAGTGAAATTTTTGCTTGAATCATTATACGGATAAAATGCACCGTAATCCTTGCTGCCCACCCATATCGGTGTAGTATTATTTACCCCTTCGGCACGGATTTTGCCTGAATTTTCCTGCATACCAACCTTTACTGCACCGTTTGAAGTGTCTGTATCTGTCTCGGTTTTCTGACCGAAATAAATGCCGTAATCGTGCCAGTGATTAAGAAATTCCATAGTCGCCCTGAAATTTTTAAGGCTTACCCCGGTCAATGTAAGGAGATTGGTTGATCCGTCATTCACTGCCGGTTTCAGATAATTATTCTGTCTATTCCCTTCCGTGTTGCCGCTGGGATTCGGTTCAGTGCTCCATATTTCTTTCGGTGCCCCGGTCTTTACATCGCCGGTTTTAGAGATACTTGATGCCGAAAAAGCATCGGACAGCGAAGAAACATCTATGTCGTCAAAGCTGCGGATATAACCTCCGAGATCCTCAAACTCAAAGCTTTTTATGCCGCCCTGATCATATCCTGTCGAATAAAGCGAAATATAACCGCCGTCATAGCGATCATTAAGCTCTACCGTCCAGGCGTATTGCTCATACCCGTCCCACCAGACCTTCATAAGCCCGTTTATAACTTCAATATTAAGCTTATATGTGCCGGCGATATATTTTGCGTTATCGTGTGATTCATCTATCTCATCTATCAGACTCGGAAATCTGTTTACCAGATCATAGGTCTTGTTGCCGGTTGTCGGATAAAAGCCCTGTGTCAGCGTACTGTCGGTATATTTTGCTGTCTCTGCCAATACACCCTCCGTGTGTATCTGACCGTAGTGCTCGTGCATCCTGACCCGGACAGCGCCCGAATTCACATCTGTATCTGTCGGGGTATCCTGTCCGAAAATAATACCGTATTCACGCCATGCGTCAAGCAGCTCGACCCTTGCCCTGAAATTCACGGTGCGTGTATCCTTAAGCGTCATAAGAAAGGTTTTCCCATTTTGAGTCGGCTTAAGATAGCGGTTTTGAAAATACCATTGATCAGCGAGAGCATTAGTTGTCCACTGCTCAGACGGCTTGCCTGTTACAGCCGAGCCGTCGCTTTCAATTATTGCCGAAACAAAATCCCCGTCGATTTCGGTAAGCGGAAGCCAGCTGAAGCTCTTTTGGTAGGTTTTTATGCCGCCGGAAAGCCCTGCAGTCCCGTCAGGAGCAGACGGAACCGCAGCTCCCGCACTCTGCATAAATGCTGTGACCGACAATGCTGCGGAAAGCAGCAGCGCCAGTATTCTTTTGCTGCGTTTTTTCATGATATTGCCTCCATTTTTATAAAAATTTATATTAATCGGCAGATAAACTTCATACCGCCGAAAATATACCGTCAGGCTTTTTTCCTACTAATAATTATGATTATCACCGCGGAAACGACAGCCGCAAACGCCAGTCCGGAAAGCACAACCGTAGCGATTTTAAGAGCGGACTGTTCTTCTTCCGGTTCGGGTTCCGCTTTATTTATGCTGACCTCGCGTTCGGCTTCGGTCTCAACCGTATCGCCGTAAGCCTCAACCTCTGCAAGCTTTGCGCCTATTCTGCTGTCCGGCACAAGATTTGAAATTCTGATATAACGGTATTCTTTCATAGTGTCGAGCGTAATGACATCTGCGCCTCCGTCGCCGCCCGTCTGCTCAAAAACAGTTTCCCAATCCGCATCTTCCCCGCCGGAGCGCGAGGCTTCTATGAGATAATCCTCCGCATAGCCGTTCCCCCAGCTTATACGCAGCTTGTTGACGCGCGAGACCTTTCCGAGATCGATTTCCACTGATGCCTCTTCGCCGTCGTCAAGAAAAGTAAGATATGTACCGTAATCTCCGTCGGTTATATCCTGAATGTTCTTTTCATATTTCTTATTGATGCCGTTGCCTGTGACCTTGGCATTGAGAGCAAGATTGACCAGTCTTTCGGTAGAATCGGTATATTCAATATTCTTCCATCCGCTTCCGGCAACAATTATCGTAGTGTTGTTTTCAAGATCACAGTAATAACCCTGCTGTGTACTCAATGCGCCGGGACGCTCGCTGAGCCTTTCAAGGCTTATACCGTCGACAGTGACGTTTCCGGCGCTGCATCCCATTGCCAGCACAATTCCGCTTTTGCAGCCCGCTTCGGCAGATATGCTGTAACTGTTTTCTCCGGTTTTATCGCATACAATTATCTCTGACGTTTCGGTATCCCTGTAAATCTTGTTTTCATTTTTTTCTGTCGCGGGAGCCGTCACAAGCACCTCTGCGGTATCTCCGACAGTGTTTGCCGTTCCGAACCGCAGCTCGTTGCCCATCTTGGCGGGGAATGCCGCGCCTGCTTTGAGATATACCGGAATACTGTCTACGGTAGCGCTGACAGTATACACACCGCTTTCGGCAACAGAGCCGTCCCAGATGTTTACCCATCTTCCCTCAGGGAACTGCACCTCGAGAGAGGTTTCTCCCGATTCCGTGACCGGGCAGACAAGCAGGCTGTCACAGAACATATACTGCGTGTTGTTGTCCGCCAGTTCACTTTGTTCAGGGAAAGCTATAACCATACCCTGTGTAAGCGGATAATTTTCAACGCTTGCCCTTATTATGCCGGAATTAAGAAGTTCTATAATACTTTCGCGCGTCCAGTAATATTTCTGGAAAATCTTGTTTGTACTCTCTGCATCGCCGTAGTTCCACGGATCGCGCCAGCCTGTCTGTCCATGAGTGCGCATAAGCGGAGAGAAGGTTCCGAACTGGAGCCAGCGCGCATACAGTTCGGCATCATATTTGCGCGGGTCGTTTGACGTACCGAGACCGCCTATGTCGCTGCCCCATACATTGATGCCCGACGCTGCCGCTGAAATAAGCGCCGAAACTGATTGTCTGAGGCCTAAAAATGTACTTGACTGATCCCCTCCGAAAGCAGCACCGAAGCTCTGCGTGCCGGCCGTCCCTGCACGCACAATATTTACAAAGTTGCCTTTGCCGTACCTCTCCTCAAAGGTTTCGTAAAAAGCCTTTGAATAGTAATACTGCGAGAGATTATGCATTACCGTTCCGTCCAGCTTTACATAAGGGTAATATGTTTCGGGAACGATTATATTGTCGTTATAATCCACCATCATTCCTATAAGGCCTTTATCCATAAACTTATTCAGGCGCGCCTTGAGCCATTTGACCGAATCGGGATTGGAATAATCCACATATTTTTCCCCGCTCTTGCCGTAATA
>USHL01000157.1 GCA_900554525.1 uncultured Oscillospiraceae bacterium
CCGATCTAGAAGATTAATAAAATACCGATAATTAAAGCAAGCATTTTTTTTCATAAAGAAAGCCTCCCGATTTTTTATATTACGGAATACGGATATTTGCATATTGCTTATTTAGAATATCGTTTAAAGCAGTGTACAATGTATGCTCTGTAAGAACTGCCGCAAAAATTTCTAATTGCTTTTTTGCTTAATTATCCGCCGAGATAGGCCTTTTTTATGGAGTCGCTTGCGGCAAGCTCCTTACCGGTGCCGGAAATAGTTATCCTTCCGGATTCCAGTACATATGCGCGGTCGGCTATCTGAAGCGCCATTTCGGCATTCTGCTCAACTAAAAGTATAGTTGTGCCGGAGTCGTGAAGCTCTTTGATTATATCGAATATCTGCTGTACGAGTATAGGTGCAAGACCCATCGACGGCTCGTCGAGCATAAGCAGCTTTGGCTTGCTCATCAACGCGCGAGCCATAGCGAGCATCTGCTGTTCGCCGCCCGAAAGGGTGCCGGCTATCTGGTTTTTACGGTGCTTTAGGCGCGGAAAGCGCTGGAAGGCGTCGTTTATGCCGTCCTTTAAATTTCCCGGTGCAGTGTAGGCGCCCATTTCGAGATTTTCAAGCACCGTCATCTGCAGAAAAATTCTTCTGCCCTCGGGCACATGTGCGAGTCCCTTTCCGACCAGCTTATGCGGCTCGATTCTGGAAATATCCTCGCCGAAAAGGGTAATACTGCCGGTTTTGGAGCGCATTATTCCCGAAATCGTTTTTAATGTAGTGGATTTGCCTGCGCCGTTAGCACCTATAAGCGCTACGATTTCATCGTTGTTTACTTCAAGTGAAATATCCTTCAGCGCATGTATATTGCCGTAGTAGACATTCAGGTTTTCAAGCTTAAGCATCGCCGCCGGCCTCCTTCTTTTTGCCGAGATAGGCTTCAATAACCGTGGGGTTTGTCTTTATCTCTTCCGGCGAGCCTTTGGCAATTATCTTGCCATGGTCAAGCACGCAGATTCCTTCGCATATATTCATAACGAGATTCATATCATGCTCGATAAGCATAACCGCTATATGGAAATTATCGCGTATACGGCGGATATTATCCATAAGCTCAGAGGTTTCCGAAGGGTTCATTCCCGCTGCCGGCTCGTCGAGGAGTATAATTCCGGGATTTGTGGCAAGGGCGCGCGCGATTTCAAGCCTACGCTGTGCGCCGTATGGCAGCGAGCCTGCCGGAACATCGGCGTAATCGGCCATTTTAAAGAAATCAAGCAGCTCAATGGCCCTGTCCTTTGAAACCGCTTCTGCTTTGGAATAACCGAAAAAATGGGTTATTGAGGCCAGAAAGTTTTCCTTTATTGAATTATGAAGGCCGACTCTTACATTGTCTATAACCGACATTTCGGCAAACAGGCGTATATTCTGAAAGGTACGGGCAATTCCCATTTTGTTTATCTGGTAGGTTGATTTTCCGGCAGTCGGCTTGCCGTCTAACAGTATAGAGCCGCGGGTAGGCTGATATACGTTGGTCAGCAGGTTGAAAACGGTGGTTTTTCCTGCGCCGTTCGGTCCTATAAGCCCTGCTATTTCAGTCCTGCCGACGATAAGCGAAAAATCGTCCACGGCGGTAAGGCCGCCGAAATCTATGCCGAGATGGTGCGTTTCAAGAATAGGCGTTTTATCCACATCGCGTTCGGGGACTATTGCGTTGCTTGGCAGAGGTACCATTCTATCCATTATTATTTTCCCCCTCCGCAATGATTTTCTTTTTTCTGAACAGCCTGTTTTTATAGCTCTGCATTTTCGGATTGGCGTTGAATATCATAATCACAATAAGCAGTATTGAATAGATGAGCATGCGGTAATCGTTGAAATCACGCAGCACTTCGGGAAGCGCACGCAGTATTATTGCGGCAATAATTGAGCCGCGTATACTGCCCATACCGCCTAATACCACTATGACAAGAATTTCAATCGACATATTGTAGTCGAATGTCACGGGCTTTATATTGGCAAGGCTGTGCCCGTAAAGCACGCCGGCAGCGCCCGCGAAGAAAGCCGCGAAAACAAAAACAAGCAGCTTGTAATAGGTTACGTTGACGCCCGTGCTTTCGGCGGCGATACGGTTGTCGCGTATGGCGGTTATTGCGCGTCCGTATTTCGAACGGATGAAGTTCATAAGTACAATTATGGTAAGAAGCACTATGACTATGGCGTAAGGCAAAAGCGTTGCAGCGTCGGAGTATATAGAGCTTGTATTCAGTCCAAGGGCGCCGCCGGTGATTTTCAGATTAGTGATTACATTCTTGATTATTTCACCGCAGGCGAGGGTGACTATCGCAAGATAATCTCCGCGCAGCCTGAGCGCCGGAAGACCGACGACAAGTCCGACAGCAGCGGCAAACAGCCCGCCGATTATCATTGATAGCGGAAGCCTTAGTATAAGCGGAAGAGTATCGGCAGTGGCTATTGAAAAGAGACAGCCCGAAAAAAGTCCGACCGACATAAAGCCTGCGTGACCGAGGGAAAGCTCGCCCAAAACGCCGACTACAAGGTTCAGAGAGACCGCCATCACTATATAGCAGGAAATGCTGATTATCATGTTGGACAGCTGGCGCGAGGCGTTTCCGGAGTAAATAAGCCCGCTTATAACCGCGTAAAAAATTACTACGATATATATCGTTATACTGTTTTTAGAGAAAGCTTTTTTTACTGCATTATTCATAAAATCACACCTTCTCACTTATCTTTTTGCCGAGAAGACCCGTCGGCCTTACAACAAGCACGATTACCAGCACTGCGAAGACTATTGCATCTGACCAGAGCGAGGATATATAGAATTTTGAAAGCTGTTCTATAAGCCCCAGCATAATACCGCCGAGCATGGCTCCCGGAATCGAGCCTATTCCGCCGAAAACCGCCGCCGTAAAAGCTTTTATACCGGGCATGGCGCCTGTGGTCGGGCGTATGTAAACATAGGCCGCGCCGTAAAAAATGCTGGCAAAGGCTGCAAGCACAGAGCCTATCGCAAAGGTGAGCGTGATGGTTCTGTTAACGCTGATGCCCATAAGCCCCGCGGCTTCCTTGTCTTCCGAAACAGCCCGCATTGCCTTGCCTAATTTGGTTTTATTGATGAAAAGCGTCAGGGCAATCATAATAGCGGCGGTTACTATAAGGGTAATTATGGTTATGCCGTCAATAACTACGCCGCCTACCGAAAATCCGGGGAAATTGATTATTTCCGGAAACGCTTTTTGCTCCGAGCCGAATATCAAAAGCGCTAAATTCTGAAGAAAATAGCTCACGCCGATGGCGGTTATAAGTACGGCAAGAGGCGGAGCCTTGCGCAGCGGGCGGTAGGCCAGAAACTCAATGGTAACGCCTAAAATTCCGCAGACCGCAAGACTGATAAGTACCGCAAAAACAGCCGGTACGTTCGCTGTCATAACCGATACTATTACGGTATAGGCGCCTACCATTATTATATCGCCATGCGCGAAATTGAGCATTTTGGCAATGCCGTATACCATAGTATAGCCGAGAGCCATAAGAGCATAAATGCTGCCGAGACTGAGTCCGCTTATTATTGTCTGAATAAAATCAACCATATTCAAGGTATCCTTTTAAATAATTTTCCCGATGAAGCTATATGCATAATTTCATCGGGATTAAAGAGCTTATTCGCCGAACTGCGTTGTCACGCCGTTCTTTATCAATACAACCTTGGGCTCCTTTACGGGTTCGCCGTCGGCGGTCCAGGTCATGCTGCCGGTAACGCCGTCAACCGTGATCTCGGTCATAGCGTAGACCAGCTTTGAAGTATAGTCGTCTGTATTTTCCGAGGTAACCTCAGCTTTTTTGAGCGCTTCGGCTATTGCATATATCGCGTCATAGCCGTCGGCGGCAAACTGATCGGGAGTTTTTCCGTCGCTTTTGTCTTTATATGCTTTAACGAAAGACTGTACATTTTCTTCGGGGCTGTCGGCAAAGAAAGGAGTGAGCATCATAACTCCTTCGGCAAGCGATGAGTCGGAGACCTTCGTGAGTATTCCGTCAAGTCCGTCGCAGCCGAAATAGGTGACGTCGGTCAGCTTGCCTTTGGCCTGTGTAAGGAAAGTTGCTGCTTCTGCTGCGTATATCGGCAGGAAAACGATTTCTGCACCGGAGGACTTTATATCGTTTATCTGGGTCGAAAAATCGGTTTTGGTGGAATCGGTAAAGGTTTGAACCGAAACTATTTCAAGACCCTTTTTGGCGGCTTCGTCTTTAAAGGAATTATAAAGTCC
>USHL01000158.1 GCA_900554525.1 uncultured Oscillospiraceae bacterium
AGGCGCCATCAGCGCCGACTGATAACCGTTTTTGGCGGTAATATAGCAAAGCGCTGCCGCCACTGCGGTTTTACCGCTGCCGACATCCCCCTGCACCAGACGATTCATAAGTCTGCCCGAAGACATATCGGCAAGGCATTCGTTTATGGCGCGCTCCTGCGCTCCGGTCAGCGAAAAGCTAAGGCTCTTTTTAAATTCTGCAAAAAAATCGCGTTTGAGTATACAGCCTGAAATCTGACGTTTACTCCGTTTTAAAAACGACAGGCCTATCTGCAAAACAAAAAGCTCCTCAAAAACCAGCCGTTTTTTGGCGCGCTCAAGCGCTTCGGCGGAAGGCGGAAAATGAATATTACACAATGCCGTATTAAAATCGCACAGACCGTTTTCCTCCGCGACGCTCTGCGGAAGTATATCGGGCGGCATCTCACAAAGCGAAAAAGCAGTCTTCACAAGCTTTTCGATTGCTTTGGAGGAAAGGCCGTCCGCAGCGGGATAAATCGGTTCTATACCGTTAAAACCGCCCTCCATAATTACAGGCGAAGACATCTGCCGTACCGCAAAATTGCCGCCGAGCTTTCAGTAGAACAGATATTCGCTGCCCGTATGCAGGCTTTGCGCCAAATATTTTTGATTAAAAAGCGTTATAAGCACCCGCGCTGTGGAATCCTCGGCGGCGAATTTGTAAAGCTCCATACCGGACCGTATGTAGGTTTTTTCAACCGGAGTAACTATGCGCGCCCTTATACATACGTTTTCAAAAAACGGAGCTTCGGCAATGCAGACTGTATTCCGCCAGTCGAGATAATCCCTCGGAAAAAATCGCAGAAGGGCACCGACAGTATCGATGCCCTTCTTTTTAAGCAGTTCAGCCCTTTTTTCACCAACACCCTTCAAATAACGAATATCGGCGGAAGCTGTCAGCATTAAAATACACCTCGTTTATTCAACGGATAAAATATAGTAATAAATGGGCTGACCGCCGTTTATCACAGTAATCTCTGCCCTGGAGCCGAATTTCTGCTGAATCTGCTCCTCAACTGCGGCGGCCTGCTCCTCGCTAACATCCTGACCGTAAAGCACGGTTATAAACTGGCTGTCACGCTTTATCATCTGCTTTAAAAGCTTCATCACAGCCTTTTCAAGGTCGGTATCGGTAAACGATACCTTACCGCCCAGCAGCGCAAGAAGCTCGCCTTTTTTGATGGTATGTCCGTCATATTCTGAATAACGTGCGGCAAAGGTTATCTGCCCGGTCGCGATGTGCTCGGTGGCTTTCTGCATATTTATGGCATTGGACTCGGAGTCGGATTCCGTATCAAAGGCCAGCATAGCAGATATACCCTGCGGTATAGTGCGTGTATGGACTACTATGACCTTTCGGGTGCTGATCGGTATAGTCTGCTCGGCCGCCATAATGATATTCTTATTGTTCGGGAGAACAAACACGGTCTCCGCCGGTGTAGTCTCTATTGCCTTTAAGATATCATCGGTGCTCGGATTCATAGTCTGACCGCCGCTTACAATAGTATCTACCCCGAGATCACGGAAAAGTGCCGCTATTCCGTCGCCCGCGCAGACCGAAACAAAGCCCACCGGCTTTGTAGGAGCCACGGGAGTATATGTTTCCGTTAAGTCGGCGCTCTTCGGCGGCCGTTTCTGCGCGTTTTCCGCGTCGTGCTTTGCACGCTCATGCTGGTCGCGCATATTCTCTATTTTAAGATGAACGAGCTGTCCGAAGGTAAGGGCGTTTTCAATAGCATTCCCCGGATGGTCGGTATGCACATGCACCTTTATTATCTCATCGTCATCCACAACAACAACACAGTCTCCGATGGTCTCAAGGAAAAGCCGAAGATCATTCGGTTCCTTTGAACATTCAGGATTGCGGTTTACGATAAATTCCGTGCAGTAGGTAAAGGTAATATCGGTTTCAAATTCACCTGCGGCATTACGGGATTCCGGCTCTGCATTTTCGGCGGACACCGCAGCCAGCGATTCTATCATGACACCGTCGCGCAGAACCGACATCATACCTTCAAGGATAATTACAAAGCCCTGACCGCCTGCGTCCACAACGCCGGCCTTTTTAAGCACCGGCAAAAGCTCCGGCGTTTCCGCCAGCGCTTTTTTTGCACCGTCTATCGCCGCCGCAAAAACCTCTAAGGCATCCTTGCCCTCGTTGCAGGCGGTCTTAGCATATTCAGAAGCCACACGCGCCACCGTCAGTATGGTGCCCTCAGTCGGTTTCATTACCGCCTTATATGCGGCTTCCACACCGAGCGCGAAAGCCGAAGCAATATTTTGCGGTGTTGCGAATTCATCCTCGCTTATTCCTTTGGCGAAGCCGCGGAACAGCAGCGAGGTTATAACTCCTGAATTGCCTCTTGCGCCGCGCAGAAGCGCCGACGCATTAACCGCCGCCACCTTGCCCGCCGAAGCGCCTGCAAGCTTTTCAAGCTCTCTCGCGGAATTCGCAAGAGTCATAGACATATTAGTTCCCGTGTCGCCGTCCGGCACCGGAAAAACATTCAAATCGTCAATTTGCTTTCGGTTGTTTGAAAGATTGTTCGCGGCGGAAATAATAGCGTCGCGCAAAGTATCACCGTTAAACAAATATAAACACTCCTTAAGGTATTTTATTCTTTAATACCGTCAATTTTAATGGTTACCTTGCTTACCGTAATGCCGGTAGTATCTGAAACGACGTATTTAACCTTTTCGGTAATGCTCGCCGCGATGGCATTGATATTCATACCGTAGCTGACAACAATATGAAGCTCTACCGCTATTGAATCGGTATCGCCCGTCACTTTTATGCCGGTATCCGGCTTGTTTCCGCCGGAAAGCTTATTGAAAAACTTCTGACGGCTGTTGTTCGGCACCATACCCACCACGCCGAAGCAGGAAGTGACCTCATGCCCTATAAGCTTGGAAAGATACGCTTCGGAAATATCTATCCTGCCTAATCTGGTTTCATAAGCTATCATAAAATATCCTCCCGTTAATTATTAATGATATATGATCCAATCGAAAAATAAATGTCACTCACCGAAGAATCAGAAACATTTTCGATATTGTCATTATAAAAAAGCACGCCGGTACGGTAACAGACAGGAATAAAGGGCATCTCTGTCTGCAATACCGAAGCGAGATCCGCGGCGGTGTTAGTTCCGCCGTAAAGTCCTTCTACAAGCTCTGTAATGGTTTTGGCAGCCGTTATATTTTCGTCTGCCGAAGTGTCTGAGGAAGTATCTGAGGATGAAGATTCACCTGAAGAAGAGCCTGCTGAGCCGGTATCATTATTTGAGCTGTCGGTTTTTTTACTGCTGTCGCCTGAGCTTTCTTCATCCGGAAGACCGAACGCTACGGCCCCGCCCTTCGTAACGAGACTCGAAATATCCATATTCGGGGTTATCGCAACCTCGGCAAGACAAAGCTGGAACTCTCCGGCGGCAAGCTTTGAGTTATATTCGGCATACGGCTTTTCAACCACCTGTATCTTAAAGCCGTAATTTCCGAGCTGAGCGGCAATAAGCTGCGCCACGGCGACCCGCAGGCGGTTTTCGGAATTTACCATAAGCTCAAACTTCAGCTGTGTACCGTTCTGATTTTTACGGACACCGCTGCTATCTAATTTATTATATCCTATTTCTTCTAAATTCTCAACAGTTATTTGTTCATCCGCGGCAGTTTGTATATTTTGCACTGATTTTACCGCTTCCCAGACCGGATTGAAAAATCCCGTAGCCGGAAGCGCATTATTGTAAAAGCCGTCACGGCATACGGCCTCGCGGTCAAGTGCAGAAGATATTGCCTGACGTAGCTGATTGAGCTTTAAATCACCATAGTTCTGATTTACCGCAAGAAAAACCAGACTGTTGAGATTGATATTTACTTTTTTACCGCTCATACGCAGTATGTTACCGTCGGAAATATCGCTGTAATACATATCGGCCGCTCCTACCTCCACATAATGCGAAACCGACTCGGCATCCGGAGCGTTAATAAGATTAATCCGCTTTACCGAATACGCGGATGTATCAAAGGAGTTACCGTTGAGCACCAGACCGTCACCGGCTTCATTCAGCATATATCTGCCGCAGCCTATCGGGGGAAGGACAACGCTGTCGGAATCTGTACGGCTTTCAGAGCCCTTTTTCAAAATAGGGAAATCCAGCAGATTGAGCGCATACGGGTCTGCTTTCTGAAGAGTAAAGACAACCGTACCGCTGCCCGAAGCGGAAGCGGAAGTCAC
>USHL01000159.1 GCA_900554525.1 uncultured Oscillospiraceae bacterium
GCCGTCCGCCAAAAGCTTTCTCGGGTCGAAGCCCTTGCCTTCTAAATCCTTGCCTGCTTCAATGTATTTGCGGGTGGCAGCCGCGAAAGCAAGCTGACATTCGGTGTTAACATTAATTTTAGAAACGCCGAGCGAGATAGCTTTCTTTATCATATCCGCCGGGATTCCGGTGCCGCCATGCAGCACAAGCGGCATAGAACCGGTAAGCTTCTGAATCTCTTCAAGGGTGTCAAAGCGCAGTCCCGCCCAGTTTTCCGGGTATTTTCCGTGAATGTTTCCGATACCGGCTGCAAGCATAGTGACCCCTAAATCAGCGATCATTTTGCATTCCTTCGGATCGGCAACCTCGCCGCCGCCGATGACGCCGTCTTCTTCGCCGCCGATGGCGCCGACCTCAGCCTCAAGCGAAAGACCGAGCTTGTTGCAGGTTTCAACGAGCTCCTTGGTCTTGGCGATATTTTCCTCGATCGGATAGTGCGAGCCGTCGAACATTACTGAGGAGAAGCCCGCCTCAATGCATTTCTTTGCGCCTTCATAGCTGCCATGGTCAAGATGCAGAGCTACCGGAACGGTGATGTTGAGCTCATTCAACATACCGTTTACCATACCGACTACCGTGGTGTAGCCGCACATATATTTGCCCGCGCCTTCGGAAACACCGAGAATGACTGGAGATTTAAGCTCCTCGGCGGTCTGGAGTATTGCCTTGGTCCATTCGAGGTTGTTGATGTTGAACTGGCCGACGGCATATTTTCCCGCTTTTGCCTTGGTAAGCATTTCTTTTGCAGAAACTAACATTATATTTCCTCCATTGTTAAAAATTTATCTGACAACTATTTTATACTAATTTTCCCCTAAAATCAAGAGTTTATTTGCAGGGGTCCTCATTTATAACCTCAGGAGGTCCTTCAAGCAGCTCCGGATTCTTTAAATAACTGCTGAATTTTCTGAATGCGGTTGCAAAATAGCTGCCGGAGCATATACGTTCGTCCATAACCACGCCGAAAGGCATGCAGCGCTCAAATATTATTTCATTTCCATGTCTTTTCGGAACCTCCCGCATATTTCCGAGAGTTATGAAAATACTGGTGGTGCCGAATTCATAACAGTGATGGTAGATATGATTTGTGCGTATGGAAGCGAGATTGGAGATCGCAAGGCTGTTGTGAAAAGGCGACATATCTATAATTTTTTTGGGAAGCAGTCCATGCTTATCCATAAATTTGAACAGTCCGACGCCGAAACGGAGTATTCCCGGCATGCTCAAAAGAAATTTTATCATTTTTTCGGTGCCGTTTTTTTCGGGAGCATATCGGTTTTCATCTACGTAATTATTGATTTTTTCATTGACGTCAAAAATAGTGTCAGTGTAGTTGTAATACATTTTGGACATCGTACCGTTATCCTCAACGCCGGATTTCAACACTACCATAGCCACCGAAAACTCATTGCGGGCATAAGGCTTGCGGTTTACTATGAAACGGTTGAGAAGCGGATATTCCGCAACCGTCCGCAAATAAGCGGCAATTATCACCGCAAGATGGCTGACAGGCGTTCCCTGCTTGCGCTTTTCGTTTAAATAGCTTTGTATCGGCTCATACGGTATATTAAGCGTTATCATATTCATAGAGTCCATACGTTTATCCATTATGTAGGAAGCGACCGTGTACATAGGGTCGGTATTTTTAAGTCGTTTTCCGTCGGCTCTCATAAAAGACCTCCAAAATATCAGCTACGCAAATCATATCATATTTTAAAGCGTTTTTCAACATTTTTTTAATAAAATATGAACTAAAAAACTGCGCCGACAATAATGTCGGTGCAGTCCTGTATTTGTTTATTTATGTATCAGCTCCGGCAGAGGCGCTTTGGGTTCGTGCGTTTTGGGCTTTTTCAGTCTGTCGGGCAGTATATAAGCAAAGGGATAAGAGATAACGCAGAGTATAACGGCAACATAGATGTCAACAACAGAATGCTGTTTCAAAAATACCGTTGAAATGCTTATGAGTACAGTGGTAATAAAGAAACCTAAACGCCACCAAAAGCTTTTAAAGCGTTCGCAGTGCCAGGAGGTAAAGAGTACTGCGAAAGATCCTGTTACATGCAGTGAAGGGCAGACGTTGGTATTGGTGTCAAAGCCGTAAAGCAGCTTCACAATATCTACGCAGAAATTATCCCTTGCGAACTCTGTGGGTCTCATCTCCTGCTTTGTGGGATATACCAGATAGATAATACAGGTGACAGTATATGTAATCATAATAAAGTACATCAGCTTCTTAAAGGCCGGTATGTCAAAAAACAGGGTATATACGTGTATAAGAAACAGAAAGGCAAACCAGAAATAATAGGGAAAGACAAAGAACTCATTAAAAGGTATCAGGCTGTCTGTCGGCACCTCTACCGGATGATATGTAAGTGTAAGCCCGCGTTCCAGCAGCCAGAAAGTCAGGCCGTAGAGCGGCCAGTAAATAAGCAGCAGCAGATGCCTGAATTGCGGCGATGCAAGATTGCCGGGCCTTAGTTTTCTATAATCTACCATAAATTAAGCTGACCTCGTTAAGTATATAGTCGCAGATGCTGTCGGCGGCACAGCAGGAAAAATCCTTATTGAGCCTGGCCGACATTGCGCTGAGCTTTTCGGGGGAGTTAAGATATCCGCAGACCTTTTCGCAAAGCTCGGGTACGGTTCTGCCGCTGTCTGCATAGCCATGTGAAGTGAAAAATTCAAAATTTTTGGTTTCACAGCCCGGCACGGCGTCAATGAATATCATAGGCAGTGCCTTGACTGCCGCTTCGGTGGTGCTTAAGCCGCCCGGCTTTGTAAGTATAAGCTCGGCCGCATCCATATAAAGCGGCATCTTATCTGTAAATCCGATTACCCGCACATTTTCGGGCAGCGGATTTTTGGTAAGCGTTTTATAAAGACGGCGGTTATTGCCGCAGATCACGGTGAGCTGTACGTCCGGCGGCATCAGCTTCGGGAGCGTTTCGGAAAGGGCTTTTATCGGTCCGCAGCCCATACTTCCGCACATAAGCAGAATGACTCTTTTATCCTGCGGAAGCGAAAGAGCGGCTTTTGCCGCCGATTTTTCGGTGCGGCCATAAAAGTCCTTACGCACGGGTATACCGTAAGGAATAATCTTTGAAGCCGGTATCCCGTCTGCCGCGAACTCCTCGGTAAGCTTTCTGTGCGGGATAAAATATTTGTCAAGAGCTGTCTGATTTACTCCGGGAGAGCAGGTGTAGTCGGTTGTGATGAAATAGCTTTTTATACGGCATTTTCGGCGTTTTATAAGCTCTGTTACCATCATTGATGAAAAGATATGAGTGCAGATGATTGCGCTGTAATCGTTTTGGTCGAGAAATTCGCAAAGCGATTCGCAGCCTCTTATCACAAGTTCATAGATTAACGATTCGGTACCGTCTCGCGGCGGATGATTTTGCTCGAAACGGTAGCTGACTCCAAAGAGCTTAGGCAGCTTGCGGTATATAAAAACGTGACCCTTGCTGATGATTTTGGATTTTTCCGGCGACCAGAACGCGAGAGCGTCTTTAATATCGCAGGAAACATTTTCGGATTCAAAGCGCTCTTTCAATGCTTTGGCAGCCGAATTGTGCCCTTCGCCGGTATTACACGACAGTATCAGTAAGCGCACTTCTTTGTTTCTCCTCCCGTTTATGCAGTCTGTTACGCAGCGCTATAAGATGAGGGCGGTTGTAGCGCTGAATCAAAATAAAGGGTATATTGCATACGATAAAAACAGCAGTCAGAATAATGCCGACGTAATCTTTCCAGATTATATAAATACCTATTCCGAAAACACAGAGCCACTGGTGAACGAATTCTGCGACGCAGGTTTCCTTTATAAGAGCGTCGACGCTGTCGCTGGTGGCGTCATAGGTAACACGCTTCGGAAGCATATCCCGCATAATCCGGCTCATATCAGGCAGCTTTGTTTTCCATTTTCTGATACCGATTTTTTCATAAATTTTACCGTTTTTTTCAAACGGAAGGATGAGATACGGAAAGCGTTTTTCACTGAAAAGTCCGCGCGGAAGCGACTCGCCGATATAATGGGCGAGTATACCGATTATCGCAACGTAGACTATGCTCATCAGCAGCTTCATTAAATCATCCTTTATATGTATTGCATAATACAATTTAGAGTTATTATACCATAAATCTCATACGGTATCAATATAAAAAAATTCGAAAGACGGGCCGCATTTTAA
>USHL01000160.1 GCA_900554525.1 uncultured Oscillospiraceae bacterium
CATAAGGGATTTTTTCTTCAATCAAGGATTCGTATTTTTTGATTTCTTCAAACCAGCCCGAGCCGGCCTCTACACCCTGCATTTCACAGTAACGCCCCCATACGTCGGCAAACGGCAGGAGCTTAGCCTCCTCCTGCATTACCATAAGCTCGGTAAAGCGGCCCTCATCCTGTAATTTTTTAAAAGTACCGTTCGGCAGGCACATAGCATAAAGCAGAGCCTTCTGCCAGCTCCTGAAACCTACGGTCCAGGCGGAAACACGGTTAATGCTTGCGTCAAAATAGTCAAGCGCCATATAAACACGGTCAAGCGCGTTGTTGCGGACTATCTCCTTTGCCATTTCCTTTATCTCATCCTCAAACAGCACCACATGATCGGAATCCCAGCGAACACCTCTCGTAATATGCAGCGCAAGCTCCGGGAAGAAACATAGCAGTGCGGAGATTTTATCCGAAACAAACTCCTGCGGATGATAGTGACCGTTATCCATAAGCGGCAGACATCCCGGATGGGTGGCCGCAAAGCTTAAGGTAAACTCCGCACTGCCCGCAGTAAACGACTCCACACCGATTCCGAATGTCTTTGATTCAACACACGGCTTTACCATTTCAGGGTCGTGCGGCTCAGATATTATTTCCTCAAAGGCCTCCTTATATCTCAGCCTCGGGCCCATACGGTCGGCAGGAACATCTTTAAAGCCGTCGCCCGCCCAGATATTCATAACACAGGGGATGCCGGTTTCCTCAGCAAAATACTGCGAGATGCGTATGCAGGCCTTCCCGTGATTTATCCAGAAACGGCGGACCTTTTCATCGGGGCTTGAGAGGGTAAGCCCGTCCTTTACCATCGGATGCGAAAAAAAGGTGGGGTTGAAATCGATGCCCATGTTCCTCTCTTTAGCAAACTCCGCCCACTTTTTGAAATGCCTGGGTTCAAGCTTATCGCGGTCAGCAAATTCACCCGGTTCAAAAATCGCATAGCTTGCGTGCAGGTTGAGCTTTTTCCTGCCGGGGCAGAGCGAAAAAACCTTATCCATATCCTGCATAAGCTCCTCGGGAGTGCGCGCCTTGCCGGGATAATTTCCGGTAGTAAGTATTCCTCCGCTCAAAGCGTCCTCGCTGTCAAAGCCGCCGACGTCATCCCCCTGCCAGCAGTGAAGCGATACCGGAATATCTTTCAGCTTTTCCATAGCCGCGTCGGTATCGACGCCAAGCTCGGCATAGCGTTTTTTTGCCTCTTCATACCGTGTCATAGCAGTACCTCCGTAAACAGATTTATATTTATATCTTGATTATACTTCAGAATGCCAAAAAAGATAAGGACGTCAGTTTTATAAAACAGCGTCCTTATTTAAGCGGTACTCTTTGGGAGTCATACCGTATTTCTCTGCAAATATCCGGTGAAAATAACTGGTGTTTTCATAACCCACGGCGACAATAATGTCGCCGACCGGCAGCACAGTTGTCCTCAGCAGTTCCGCCGACTTTGTAAGACGCTTTTCCGCAAGATGCTCCTTAAAGCTCCTTCCGGTCGCTTTTTTTACGAGCATACTTACATAAGCCGCCGACACATTGCAGCGTTTTGCAACGCTGTTTAATTGCGCGTACTGGTAATTCTGCTCAATTTCCGAAAGCGCCGACATAACTATCGAGTCCGCTGCCGTCTCGGAACCGCCGGTAACAAGCCGCTCCGTACAGCCGAGAAGCTGTAAAAACAGAAGCCCCATAGTAATCTGGTTTATATTACGGCGGTTGGGCTGCGAATAAACCACACTCCATATAAGGTTTTCTATCAGATTCTGTACCGGCAGTACATCTGCGACATTGAAATGCATATAGCTTATCTCATATCCCCTACCGGTAAGTCCCGAAAAAAGGAAACGGCTTATTCTGTTATCTCCGCCGATCATTTCAAGCGCCGTCACAAAAAACTGAGGCAGTATTATCAGATTTATCGCTATATCGTTCTTTCCGGCCGCGTCGGTGCTGTGAGCGGCATGCTGATTGAGGAGCAGCAGTTCACCCGCTTTAAGCACCACTTCAGCCGAACCGTTTATGACATGCCTCTGACTGCCCGAACACACATATATTATTTCAACATAATTATGCCTGTGCTCCGGAAATGCAATAAAACGTGTATTCGGCCGTATTGTAAAAAGCTTTCCCTCCTCCAAAAGCCTGCGGCTTTCCACAAGCGAGGGCATGCTGCCCGAATAGACGCTCATATCGAGAGCCCCGCCGTTCAGAATATTGCGTTCCTCATCGGTGATTTCCGAAAGCTTTTCAAGCAGCTGCGGATCCATTTTACATTCCGTCTTTCTTAATTAAAAGTTACATACGTACAGTGCGCCTTACTCAATTCAAAATTGATTTCAGGCTGCTGCGCTCGGCAGCGCGTACATCGTCAAAAAAATGCTCATATCTGAACAATATAAAGCCTTTATAATTGGCGGCATTTCTCGCATCGGCCACCTGGCGCGCCAGCACATTGCCCGAGCCCCAGTACGGAGAAAGCGATTCATCTCCCGCACGGTAAGCCGCCAGTCCTACCAAAAGCTTTACGTTAGGGTTGACAACCGCCTTTTTCCACTCGTCAAGTGCCTTTTCATAAGGCAGTATACCCTGTCCGTAATCCCAGTAAAGCTGTGGAGCGAGATAATCCACATATCCGTTTTCAGAGCCCCATAGCCTTACGTCGGCGCCGGCATTCAGGCAATTTTCGATATTCCCTGCGGGCGATATCCCGAAAACTATGCTTTTGCGCTTCTTTATTTCCCTGTAAACCGATGAAATCAGCTCGTTAACAGAAGCAGTGCGGAATTCCGAAAGAGTTTTTCCCTCGCCGTATTTTTTAAAGGTAACGGCGTCGATCTCCGCCGATTGCGACGGATAGAAATAATCGTCAAAATGTATGCCGTCTATATCGTAATTTTTAACTATCTCGGTAACGCCGTTTATTATAAGCTGTCTTGCCTGAGGCTCTCCCGGATTAAGATAGTAATAACCGTTAAGCTCAAAAACATTATCCGTACCGAGCCAGCTTTCAACAATATCGTCATCGGCAAATTCCGAAGTGACCCGGTTCGCACGGTACGGATTTATCCAGGCCTCAATCCTCAGCGACCGGCGGTGCGCCTCTTCTGTCATTATTGCCAGCGGGTCAAACTGTAATGAATTGCTGCGTTTTCCGGTGATATATTCAGACGCCGGAAAGAAAGCGCTTTTATAAAGCGCGTCGGCGTTGCTCCTTACCTGCACTATAACGGTATTGAGCCCGTAAGCGGCGCACTTGTCAAAGCAGGAGCGGATATTATAAGTAAATTCCGCTTTAGTTTTTCCTGTAAGCAATTCTGCAAATTCAATATACGAAAACCAGACAGCTCGCAGTTCGCCCGTAACGGCCGGGCTTGCCGGCGGCTGCGGCTTTTCCTGAACCGAAGAAGTCTTTTCGGCAACCGACGTTTCGGCTGCCGGTTTTTTTATTTCTTGCTCAGCCTCCTGCGGCGCTTTTTCCACGGTTTCCTGCGGCTTTGAAGCTTCTGCGGACGTTTCGGCTGTTTCTGCCGGCGCCGGCGCCGGTTCCACAAGACTGCTCGCGGCATCAAACCTCACCGCTGCCGAAACAACCCCCGCATAACCGCTGCCGGCCGAAACCGCAAAAATCAAAAGCGCCGCCGCGGCCTTCAATATCTTCACTGCTTTCAATCTCTCGGCCTCTGCTTCGGCTCGCTAAAGCCGTCATACGAAAAAAGCTTATGTTTCTCAACTATCAGATAAAACGGTATTCCGAGCACATAGCAGACCGCAAGCTGACCGAGACCTACCGTCGCCCCCGCGAACAAAAAGCTCCAGATCAAAGAATCCCTGCTCGGGAAAAATATCGCAAGCTCCGCGCCGATTACCAAAGCGTTTATTATTACCGGAGGAAACATCGCCAAAAGCGGAAGACCCTTAAATTTTATATTTCTGCAAAGATATGTAAGCAGCGCCGCCGCAAGAGATGCTATCGATCCGAAAACCATATCAAGCACGTTGAAAGAGAGCGTATTCGCTATAAAGCAGCCGATAGTAATCCCCGGTATCGCCGCCGGAGTAAACACCGGCAGAATAGTCAGCACCTCCGAAAGGCGGAACTGTATCTCTCCGTACAGGAACGCCGGTCTTCCGCAGAAGACGATGCTGTCAGCCAGCCGGCAATGGACATCTCTCCGGCAGAGCTCCTGCGGC
>USHL01000161.1 GCA_900554525.1 uncultured Oscillospiraceae bacterium
AAAAGTATAAACGATATTATGACTTTCATCTACTGCAAACCAGTCAACTACCTGCTGTATTTTATCAAACGCCGGATTATTTCCGGAACGGAACCTGAACAGCTCTTCAAGACCTCCGCGCAGTTCGCCCTGTCTATCGCACAGCAGCGCCGAACCGCGGGTCACTCCCACTGTTTCGGAAAAATCTATAAACGCCGCGAGCACCGCAGCCTGCACCGTCAGAATATCCTTAAGCTTATAAGCCTTAAAAAGCGTCTTTACAGAGGCAACGCCGACCCGAGACTCAAAATGCTCAAGTTCTTCCGCGATTTCGGCGGCGCTTTTTTTCATAGCCGAAAGCTCGCGTATGGCGGCTCCGGTATCGCTCATGCGCCGTGCGGCGGCGGCACGCCGCTCATCTGCATTATTCTCATTGCAGAGCATCTGCCGGCAAAAAGCGGTATGCCGTGCTTCGGCGTCTGAAACCGCTTTTTCAAATTCCGCATTGTCCTGCTCTCTTGTGCTGTACGAAATATATTCCGCCGCGCGCAGGGAACCTACCTGTCCTGCATTCAGCGCGCTGCCTCCCGGCCGGGTGACGCCGTGAGTGCCGGCGCATTCCCCGGCTGCAAAAAGACCGGGAATACCTGTCTGCCACCAAAGGTCAACCGCGATTCCTCCGTTATTATGCTGAGCACAGAGCGCGATTTCAAGATACTCTCTTGTTATATCAAGCTTTTTGGATTTATACAGCTCAACTGCCGGAGCATTCATTTTTAAAAGACGTTCGATAGGAGTTCCGAAACAGGCGCCGGCCCTTTCGAGATATTCGCGCGCCTCGTCAGAAAGCCGTAAATAATCAATTTGTTCAAGCCCGAACGGATTTTTGGTAAAATCAAGATATACCCTGCGCTTTCTGAGAACACATTCACGGTAAACCAGCAGGTCGATGAGCGAAGAACCCTCCTGCACCTTTCTGCTGTCAAACGGCCATTGATATCCCTTTAAAAACACCGCTGAAAGCGCCTCGTACGGGTCTGAATAATATTCCGACAAAAACTCGTATTCACCGTTTTCATCACAGGAAACAAAGCGCGGAAGCACCTGCATATATGTACCCGACACGTTCCAGCGCGGATTTACCGATGCCAGCCCGTACTGCCATTCGGTCATATTCTGAAGCGCCGCTCCCGCCTCTACGGCAAGCCCGGTAGAGCCGGTATGGCATTTCGGGTAAACGCTGTCGGCATAAATCCCTGCCGGACCGCCGGTCGCCAGTACTACATTCGGCGCAGAAAATGCCGTCAGCTCGCCCGTGTCAATTACAAGGCACAAAAGCCCGCACACGCCGCCGTTTCCTTTCAGGATTTCGACGGCGAGCAGGCCGCTGTATATTTCAATTTCAAGCTCTTTTGCCTTCTTCTCAAGCGCTTCGGTCATAAATTTAGATGTTAGCGGACCCGCTGAAGTAGCCCGTGCAAACGGATCATGGTCGGTTTTATAGCCGACATATTCCCCATAGCGGTTACGCGGAAACTCAACCCCTAACTCACAGAGGTTAAGAAAGCACCTTGCCGAAAGCGCCGCCTCACAAAGCGCGCTGTCGCCGTCCACCGCACCGCAGGAAAAAAGATTTTCCGCCATGCTTCTGACGCTGTCGGGCGTATCTCCGCCGAGTCCCAGCTTATAATATGTCTGCTTGTCACTGCCTGTATTGCGCGAGGTGCCGCAGTTGACCGCCTCGGTAACTACGGCCACCTTTTTTCTGCCCTCTTGTTTTATCCGTATCGCGGCGTTAAAGCCTGCCGCTCCGGTACCGACAACCACCGCGTCGTATGACATTATTTTCAATTTAATCTCCATTCTGCCGCTGAGAAATATTATCACAAACAGAAAATTAAAGCTTCATCGCGGCTTGAAGCTCGGCGACTCCCGCCCGCATTTTACAAAAAACGGGAATAATACCTTTTCCGTTATTGTAGCCGTCATAAAATCAAAGCCTCTGAATATGGAATCCGCCGTCGACGTCTATCGATTGCCCCGTAACATACGGCAGTTCTCCGCCGGCCAGAACACACACCGCCGCGGCTATATCCTCAGGCCTTCCCCAGCGCTTGACCGGCAGAAGCCCTCCGTCAATAAGACTGTCGTACTTGCCCTTAACCTTTTCGGTCATTCCGGTAGCGATTATTCCGGGCCTTATTTCATTTACCATAATACCGTATTCGGCAAGGCGGTCGGCAAACAGGGTGGTTATCATTGAAACTCCCGCCTTTGAAATGCAGTATTCTCCTCGGTTGACCGAACTCGTATAAGCCGACATTGAGGAGATATTAACAATGCTTCCCTTGCTTTCACCTTCGTTTTCGATCATCACTTTAGCGACGGCCTGAGTTAAGAAAAGAGTGCCTTTAGTATTGATGTTCATTACGAAATCATAGCTTTCCTCGGTCATTTCAAGCAGATCGGCGCGCACGCGCGGGGCGACTCCCGCAACATTTACAAGTATGTCTATTCTGCCGTATTTTTTGACGGCGGTCTCAATAAAGCTCTCACGGTCTGCCGCCCTGCTGAGATCGCCTTTTACATATGTAAAATCTCCGTTCAACTCGCGCGGCATACTTTCGGCGATATCCATTCCGACAACGGCGATTTCTTTGCTTAGCAGCTTTTCAGCCGTTGCAAAACCTATTCCTCCGGCAACACCGGTAACAAGCGCAATTTTTTTCATTATTATCTACCTCCGCAGTATTTCTGAAAAATCGGCATATAAACCTCTTTATCCCTTATAACACAGCCCGGCGTTCCCCCTGCACGCATTATCTGTGTGCACTTTGAACAGGCTATACAGCATTTTTCCTTTTTAAGGGCGCTGTTTTTAAGAATATCGTTGGCAAAATCCGGATAAGCGAAAATCGTTCTTCCGAAGCCGGCATAATCAAAGCCGCCGCTTTTAATAAACGCCGCCGCAACATTTGGGGCGGCAACTCCGAGATACGACAGCGCCGAACATATAAGCTTCACACCGCCCGTCATATTTTTAAGCTCTGCCGTGCCTTTAAGCACCCTTTCAACACCTTTAAGCGGGTGCTCTTCGGGAGTATACGCACCGGCTGCGAACGGACGGTTGACGTGTGGGTTGAAATACGGATTGCCCATCGTGATATTGAGTATTTCGACGCCGAGCATTTTAAGCTCGTTTATAAGCCTTGCAGGCTCGGCCGGATCAAATTCAAGCGAGCCGTCCCGCTTTACGCCGAAGCCATAAGGATATTTGAAACCGTCGTATACATTGAGCCGCGACGAAACTATAAAATCCTTTCCGCAGGCTTCAAGCGCCCCCGCAACGCTTTCACGCAGCAGTCTGGTGCGGTTTTCAAAGCTTCCCCCGTATCTGCCATCGCGTTCATATGCCGAAAGCAGCTCGGAATTCAGGTACCTGTGGCAGCATTTTATATCCACACCGTCAAAGCCCGCCCTTTCGGCAAGCCGCGCTCCGTTCACAAGCGCCTCCCCCACACGGTCAAGATATTCGTCGGTTACAATTCTTTCAGATGAAATAGGCGCGTCCTTTTCAAATATCGGATTATTATAGGCGATAAGGGGCTCAGGTATGCCGTTCGGCTTGCTGTAACGCCCCGAATGGGTCGCCTGCATAATTATCATCGGCGCATATCCGTTTTTCTTAAATGCTGTTTCCCGGATTTCTTCAACCTGCGTCTTAAAGCTGTCGAGTGTTTTTTCATTTATGTATAGCTGGCGCGGATTTGCTCTGGCTTCGGGCAGCACAGCGGTAGCCTCAAACCAGATAATACCCGCTCCGCCCTCGGCAAAACGCTTGTAACGCCTGCGGGTAAGCTCATCAGGTCGTCCGTCCGGTGTGCCGTCACAGCCCTCCATTGCCTGACAGGCAAGCCGATTATATACCGTTTTGCCATATATTTCGGTCTTTTCACCCAATACGCTCAAATTATCGGTATACGGAAGCCCTGCGCCCAGCTCTTCATTTTCTTTTTTAAAACTGTCGGCATTCATATATACGCTTCTCACATAGTCACTCCCCGAAAGTAAATACTAATTGTATATTTTAATTATATATTGTTGTAAACTCAATGCAATAGCAAATTGTATTTAAAAACATTGCAATTTGTTCAAATATGT
>USHL01000162.1 GCA_900554525.1 uncultured Oscillospiraceae bacterium
GTAAGGTTACTGCCGCCGAGTGGGGAGAAAAATCATTTTCGATTGGTGAAAATCAGCCTAATGTTACGGTTTTCAAAACCGAAATCAAGGATGAGGACGGTAATGTTACCGGCTATAAGCCGCTTAATAAAACTACAACAGATGTTTATATGGGCTGGGATGATACACACGTTTATCTCGGGGTTGTGGCAAAGTATACCGATCATTATGCTTTGGCTATATTAGGAAATCAGCTTTGGCAGGACGATTGTATTCAGACTAAAATCTCAGCTACCGAAAAGGGTACTCAGTATAACGACATCGATTTCGGTATCAGTTCCAGTACCGGCAAGGCACTGGCTCACGTGTGGAACCCGACTCAGGGCGGTATGAAATACGGTCAGCTTCAGGCAGGTAAGGGAAAAGATTTTATGATTACCCGTGAAGGCGATGTAACTACATACGAGATTGCATTTCCGCTAAAGAGCTTTGCCACCACTGTTTTAAAGCTTAAACAAAATGATAAAATCTTGTTCTCTATTGTTCAGCATATGAGCAAGAATGACGCCAAGGGCAACGGTGCAGGTTTCTATGAGTATGCCGGCGGAATAGTAATGGATAAAGAAATATCAAAAACCGCAATCGTTACTCTCGGTGCGTCTAAAAAGCTTGACAGCGGAAACGGAGGCGGAACCACTTCTACAGACAATAACAGCGGCAGCAATAATAATCAGGGCGGAACCGATTCTTCCGGCACACAGAGCGGAAATAATTCAAACGTGACTTCAAGCAGTAATTCTTCGGTAACCGACGGAAATAATTCTTCGAGCACCTCTGACGTATCAAGCGATGTGGATACATCCTCAGATAATAGTACAGATAATCCAAGCAGTGATACTGCCGGAACGGATACAGATGACGAAACTAAAGAAGAAAAAGGCTCGAATACCGTTTTAATTATTGTGATTGTATCTGTTGCGGCTCTTGCAATTCTCGGCGCGGCGTTCTATTTCTTAATTCTGCGTAAACGCTAAAACAGAAATTTATAAATCGGAGGTAAAACAATGAAAAGCGTTAAAAGATTTTCAGCATCATTACTGTCTATTATAATGGCATTTTCTCTGATTTCGGTTTCTGCGGAGGATGCAGAAGTTAAAATTATTAAAGAAGTTACTCCACAAACGATGGATTGGTCGGCGGAGGAAGTGGCATATATCGATTTTTCCGAAATTGACAGCATTTCTCTTGAAGACGGCGCTGCGGGGCATGGTATTAAGCTTTTGCCGAACGGCGGCGCAACCTCCTGGAAAGCCGCAAACCGGCTTTCGGAAGACGGCTATCTGCTTTTCGGAAAGGAAGCAAATACTGACGGCGGAGACCCTGAAAAGCTGGATTTCGGAAATGTCTATTTTAATCTTGATATACCGATTTCCGAAAAGGCAAATACTGCATATGCATTAAAAGTGGATTATTACGGCGGAGGAATAGGTGTAGATGCCGGTTCATATATTATTTTCACATATAAAAATTCATCTTCTGATGAATATTCTACACCCAAATACACCTACGGCTCAACTTACAACAGCGGTAAAATAGAATCGATGTATGCTTTGCTTTCGGATGCAAATCTTTCTGAAAATGTCGGTCCCTGCAAAGGGGATATAAGAATGAATACATACAGCGGAGCACAGCTGAAAATCCGCAGAATTTCTGTCGTTGAATATAAACCTCTTGGGGCTCCGGAGCTTAAGGAGGTTAGGAAAGGCGAACAGACGGAAATTGCTTATATTGATTTTTCAGAGCTGCCGGACGGCGTCATTGAAGGTCCGGTGACCGGCAGCGGTCTTTCTCTTCTGACAAATGAATCGACAGGAACTTCAAGGGGCTCCAATCTTGCCGAGGACGGTTATGTTTTACTTGGCAAGGAGGCGAGGCAGAACGACAATCCGGAAGATATGGAATCAAAGCCGAAAGTAAACGGTGCGATTTATATTAAGCTTGACAAGCCGATAGAAGAAAAAGCCGGTAAAGCTTACGCCGTAAAGATCGATTATTACGGAGGCGGCAGACTGACTGTTAATTCAGGCTCTTATATCGATGTTCGTTATAGTAATGCGGAATCTAATGATAAGCTTAACAGCCCGAGAAAAACTTTTGGCAATACCTATAATTCCGGGAAAATCGAAACCATGTATATATTACTGCCCGACGCTGATTTGGGAGAAAAAATAGGCGTCTGTAAAGGTGATTTCCGCCTTGAAACATGGACCGGCGGCACAGGCTGTCAGCTGAAAATACGCAGGGTTTCGGTTACGGAATACGATCCTGCCGATGAAGATATAAACGCAGAACTGCTTTTCTCTGAATATTCAGAAGGTCCGATAGCTGAGGAGACCGCTCTTATCAACGCCGATACCGGCGAATATACAGGACTTTCGTATCAAAGCAGCGTGCCGGCCGTAAAGGTTATTGACAAAAATTCTTCGGAGCATTTTGCCGTTATGCCGGCATATGACGCCGGTGCTAACAATCTCGGCACTTTCGGCGTTAAAATTTCCGACGCGTTGGTTAAGAAGGCAGAAAACGCAGAGCTTACTGTTTATTATTGGGATTTGGGTACAGGTACTTTTCATGTGGAATACAATACCGCCGACAATGCTTATACCCGTACCGAAACCGTAAACCTCGGCAATACGGGCGAGCTTTTGAGTTATACGTTCAGTCTTGAAAACACGGCGTTTGAGGGGAAACAGACCGGAGGATATGATTTTAAGCTGCTTACATATCAGACCGATTTCTGTATTGACAAGGTTGTTTTAAAAGCAGTATCGGATGAGCCGGTTATTGAATCAGGCGACATCAACGGTGATCTTAATATTGACGGCACCGACCTTGCAATGCTCAGAAAGCATTTGATGGGAGCAGGGACATTTGAAAATACAGACGTCAACTGTGACGGATCAACAGATATCAGGGATTTGATAAACCTCAAAAAACTTATAGCCGGAATAATCTGATTTGACTTTTGTCCTGCCGCCGCTACGGCAGGACGGGTCGTCATAGTAGATGCAAAAATGGAGGTTGAATATGTTTTATAAAGCAAAACGTTTTTTTGCAATTGTGCTTGCTCTGCTGATGATGGTTACGATGGTGCCGCTGGCGGCAGCCGATAATAATGACAGCACAACTGAAAAAAATAATGTGACGGTATATAAAATAAATCCTGAGGAATACGACTGGGAAAACGACGCAGCCTATATTGATTTCGAAAATGTCGATCCGGACGATGTTCCTTTAAGCGGCGAGCTTAAAGGCAACGGGCTTTCGCTTCTTACAGGCGAATCAACCGGTAATACGCGCGCTTCCAATGTTGTTGACCGCGGGTATCTTAGTCTCGGCAAAAACGCCCGTAAAAACGATAATCCGGACGATATGGAGACAAAGCCGGTTGTGACCGGTGCGGTTTATATAAAGCTTCACGAGGCTTTGGCAGATAAAGCCAACACTCCGTATATTGTTAAGATAGATTATTACGGCGGTAATCTTGACGCTGACGACGGTGTAAACGGCGGATCGTACATAGATTTAAAATATAATTCCCTTACGACCGCAAGCGCGTCTACGCGATATACCTACGGTGAAAGCTGGAAGGAAAATTCTATACAGTCAGCTTATATTGAGCTGCCTAAGGCAAATTTTAACGAGGCAAACGGAAACTGTAAGGCTGACTTCCGTCTGGAAACCTGGACAGGCGCCACACTTCGTATCCGCCGTATTTCGGTTATAACATATGAGCCGATAGAGATACCGGAAATGAAAGAGGTATCGGTACTTAAGGATGTCGCCAACGCTGACTTCGCAGAGCTTGCCGGAACCGGTACGGATAAGATGACTGACGGCGTACTTGAGGAAGACGTCGTCGGCAATGGTCTTTCGCTTATTACAAGTGAATCTACGGGAAATACAAGGGGATCAAATATTTTATCAGATGGATATCTGCTGCTCGGTAAAGAAGCCCGGCAGAACGACAACCCTGCGGATATGGCTGAAAAGCCAAAGGTTACCGGTGCGGTATATGTTAAGCTTGATAAACCGGTAGCCGAAAAAGAAGATACCGCTTATGCCGTTAAAATAGAATATTTTGGCGGCG
>USHL01000163.1 GCA_900554525.1 uncultured Oscillospiraceae bacterium
GGTGTCGTAAAGCTGCGACGCGTGCTTCTCGGTTGCCAGCAGGTCGGAGCAGAGGAAGCAGTCGTTTTTCTTGTCCTCGGTGTCGCCCATCGAATAGTTGGCGGTAAAGGTCGGCATAGCCTGACTGCCGCCAGACGGCGCCGGGGTCTGTCCGTTTTCGATTTTGACAAGAGTGTCGAAATGCTGCTGCTCAATCTGCGCTATCTGCGAAAACAGATTTTTAAGCTGCGGGTCTACAGCCGCGGCGGAATGATTGTTGTATTTTTCCACGCACAGCTTTTCCTGACCCTTTAAATCCTTTAAAAGTTCGGTTTCCTTTTGTGTTAACTGCATTAAAAATCACCTCTGTCCTTATTATTGGAAGAAGAGGTGAAATTATACATATTCAGACCGATTTTACCGAATATACCAGATGCGGCATATCTATGCCGTAATAATGCTTTGTAAGGCTGCCGGCCACCGACATTCCGTTGCGCTCCGCCACCCGTCTGGAGGCGAAATTGTTATCCCGTATAATGGAAAAAACCTCTTTAAAGCCGAGCTTTTCAAACGCGTATTCTTTGCAGGCTGCGGCCGCCTCGGTCGCGTAGCCGCGGTGCCAGAAAGCCTTTTGGAAAAGATAGCCGATTTCGGGCACCTGCCGGCCGTTCCAGTCCTGCATCGTGACGCCGCACTGTCCTATCAGCTCGCCGCTTGTCTTCAGTATGACCGCCCAAAGCCCGAAGCCGTATTCCGCGTAGCGGTCAAGCTGGCGTTCGAGCCATTCGTGAACCTCTGCGTCGCTGAAAGCGTGCTCATAGGCATACATAACCTCTTTATCCTTGAGTATTTCGCAGAGCGCGTCAAAGTCCGATTTTTCAAGACGCCGCAGATACAGCCGTTCGGTTTCCAGAATCATTTTAATCACCTACCGTATTATAGCACAATCTGCAGCTTGACACAATCCCGCTTTACAGTTAAAATAATATTAAAACGCATGGAGAGGGAAACATGATTAAAAACATACTATTTGATTTGGACGGCACCCTGCTGCCGATGGATCAGGATAAATTTACACGCTCATATTTTAAACGCCTGGCCGCTAAGGTCGCGCCGCTCGGCTATGATCCGCAAAAGCTGATTGACGGCATATGGCAGGCAACCTACGCCGTTATAAAGAATGACGGAAGCAATACCAACGAGGAAATGTTCTGGCAGCAGTTCGCCGTAATTTTCGGCGACCGCGTCTTTGCCGACAAGCCGGTTTTTGATGAATATTACCGGGTCGAGTTTCAGCAGGTAAAGGACGACTGCGGCTTTAATCCCGCTGCCGCCGAAACGGTTAAAAGCCTGAAAGAGGCGGGGTACCGCCTGGTACTCGCCACAAATCCGATTTTTCCGGCGGTGGCAACCGAAAGCCGCATACGCTGGGCGGGGCTTGATCCCGCGGATTTTGAGCTTTACACCACCTATGAAAATTCGAGCTACTGCAAGCCGAATCCGCTTTATTACCGCGAGATACTCGATAAGCTTTCCTTAAAGGCGGAGGAATGCCTTATGGTAGGCAACGATGTGGAAGAGGATATGGTGGCAGGGGAGCTTGGCATGAGCGTGTTCCTGCTGACCGACTGTCTGCTCAATAAACATAATAAGGATATTTCCGTATTTCCGCAGGGCAGCTTTGCGGAGCTTTCGGAATACATAAAAACGGCGGGTGTCTGACCCGCCGTTTCAGGCTGTTGATAAACTTTAAATTTGATTTTCCCGCGGCATTCAGCCGCGCTTTGCTTTTCCGCCGACAGGTACGGCAGAAAATTTATCATAATTGCTTCGTATCGCACCGGAAAAGCCGCTTTAGCTGAGCTTACGCTCAGCTAAAGCCTTTTTTAAATGCGGTTTAAATTAAAGGCTGTGCAGAATGTCGATAACCGTTTCAAGCTCGCCCTGCTTTACGCGGTCGGGCTCACTGCCGTTTATTACGCAGTCGGTAAAGTAGCGTATCTCGTTGGCATAAGCGTCGCTTTTAGGCAGGTTTATGTCTCCGGTGTCTTGTTCGGATTCAGCCGAAAATTCAAATATTTTGCCCTCCTGCTCATAAACCGTAAGCTTGCCGTTTTCATAGGCGACGACCGCCTTCTCGAACTGAAAACGGAATCCGGCGGTGAACGGGTAGGGCGAATCGTGCCAGGCGGCCTCGCTGTTTATAAAGAAACCGCCGAAATCGTAGGTGGCGTTTATGTAGTCCTGCTCCGGCCGCCTTGCGCGGAAGCGGGTCACCTTCTGCGGCGCGCCGAAAGCGTATACCATATAATCGAGGTCATGGATATGCAGGTCAAAGGGCACGAGACCGCTGCGGTTTTCGTCCATCATCCAGCCGTCCCAGCTCCACTTGGGGCGGACGCCTATGCGCGACATGCTGCCCGAAAGGAGATTGCCGTATTTTTTAGAGTCGAAAAGCTCCTTGGCATAAGCGTATTCGGGCCAGAAACGCAGTACCTGAGCAACCATAAATTTGACGTTATTGCGGCGGGCGGCTGAATAAACGCGCTCGGCGTCCTCTTTTTTGAGGGAGATCGGCTTTTCGCAGATAACGTTTATGCCTTTCTCAAGCGCCTTGACCGCAAAGTCGGCATGAAGATATGTAGGCAGGCAGATATCAAGGATATCTATTTCTTCATTTTCGAGCATTTCGTCGAAATCGGTGTATTTTCTGAGATTATCGTATTTTTCCATCTGTTCGGGGCGTATGTCGCAAAGCGCGACAAGCTCGGCATCCTCCATTCCCTGCCAGCAGGGGATATGCGCGCCGGAAATGCCGCCTACGCCCACAAGTGCCGTTTTAAGCATAATATCAACCTCCGTAAATTTCATTTACCAATTTTTCAAGATAAGCCTTGGCGGCGCGGATATCGGCGGTCTGCTGTTCGCCGGAAATTTCGCGTTCTATCGTGATATAGCCGTTATAGTCAAGCTCATGCAGCTTTTTTATAAGCTTTGGGAAATCCACCCTGCCCTGACCTATCGGGGTTTCCTCGCCTAAGTCGTGGCCGTTTGTGGGGTAAAGACCGTCCTTAGCGTGAAGATTGCGGACATATTTGCCGAAGACGTCGAGCGCGTCGACCGGGTTTGCCTTGCCGTAGAGTATCAGGTTTGCAGTGTCGAGATTGACCCGCAGATTATCGCAGCCTGCCGTTTCAAAGCAGCGCAGCATAGCAACGGGGGTTTCCTGGCCGGTTTCAAACAAAAGGTTCTGCCCGTTTGCCGACAGATGCTCCGCCACGGTGCGTACGGCGTCGCAGAAGCCCTCGAAATTCGGGTCATATGGGTTTTCCGGGATAAAGCCCATATGGCTGACGACATTTTTTATGCCGAGCCGTTTTGCGAAATCAGCGCCGTCGCACAGATTTTTAATACGCATTTCGCGGTATTCGGGCGGCACAAGGCCTAAGGTTTTCTGTCCCTCGTAAAAATTCCACACGCACGGACCTTCCCAGCCGCACCAGAAGGCCGAAAATTCGATGCCGTATTTTTCCGAAAGCGACAGCAGGAGCGCGGCGTTTTCCTCCGTCCATGTCGCAGGCTTCCAGGAAATAATTTGACAGTTGTCAAATCCTTCCGATTTAAGTGATCTGAATTTTTCCTCCATTGCCTCGATTTCCTCAAAACCGAGACAGACGCCGATTTTAACCATAATGACCTCCTTAAGGTTGTATTTTTTTCGCTTTTATGATAACATATATACTGTGAGTTGTATATAATGTTTTTGTCTTAAATCGGGACAATTTTGACTTTTTGGGCGGTGACGTTATGCTGCTTGACTGGCAGAAGGAGACCACGCCGGTGCTTTACGGCGGCGGCGCGGTAAAGGTGTTGGATATAAAAAACAACTCGGCAGGGGAAATGCTTTTCGGTATGCACTGGCATGAACGCATGGAGCTGCTTTATGTGACCGGCGGCGAGCTTTCGGTAAGCTTCGGCGACGGCGGCACTGAGGCCGGTGCGGGTGAGCTTGTGATAATCCCGCCGGGACGCCCGCACCGCGGTGTCGCGGTCGGAGTACCGCTCAGCTATTATGCCGTTATGTTCGACCCGTCGGTTTTTTGCGGCGGTATACCATCGGTCGCGCCGTTTTGGGAGG
>USHL01000164.1 GCA_900554525.1 uncultured Oscillospiraceae bacterium
GGACCGACCGGTTATGAGCCGGTTGCTCTAACCAACTGAGCTAATGGTCCAAATAAGCAAGACTTATTATATCATAAAATGCGGATTTGTCAATAGTCTAATTTATTTTTTTGAATAGTTTTTTATTTGTTAGTTTAAATGGTAAAAAAACGGTTACAAACTTATTAAACAGTTGACATACCGAGGTATAATTTGATAAAATAATATGAAATGGACTTGACATTTTTTTGGAAGTGAAATAAATGGTCAAAAGTATGACCGGTTTCGGTAAAGCGTCTGTATCGTCAGATGGACTTACTGTTACGGTTGAAATAAAATCGGTTAATCATAGGTATTTTGAGTTTGCCTCGCGACTTCCGAGAGGATATATGTTTCTTGATGAAAAGCTGAAAAGCTTTTGTCAGCAGAGGATTTCCCGCGGCAAGGTAGAAGCGTCGGTAAATATTGAGAAAGACGGCGGAGATATCACCGAAATAAATATAAATCGCGGTTACGCCGAAGCTTATATTGCAGCGCTGCGCCGCCTTTCAAAGGAATACGGCATAAAAAATGATATTAAGCTTTCGGCATTAGCCGCAAATCCTGATATTTTTACGGTAAACCAAAAATCGCTTCCCGAGGAAACAGTGACTCAGGTGGTACTTGAGGCTGCTGATTTAGCGGTAGAAAACTTTGTTGCTATGAGATCGGTTGAGGGAGAAAGACTTTACAGTGATGTGAGGTCGAGAGCAGAACTGATTCTTGAAAAAGTGATCTTTATTGAAAAACGCTCTCCGGAAACGGTAAAAGCCTACCGTGAGCGGCTTGAGCAGAAAATAAAGGAGCTTTTGGCAGATGAAAGCGTGGACGAGCAGCGGCTGCTTACCGAAACGGCAGTTTTTGCCGATAAGGTGGCTGTTGATGAGGAAACTGTACGTCTGCGCAGTCATATCGCTCAGCTTTTGGGACTGATTGAGTCCGATGATCCGGTCGGCCGAAAGCTTGATTTTATCGTTCAGGAAATGAACCGGGAGACCAATACAATAGGCTCCAAGGCGCAGGATCTCGAGATAGCCCATACAGTTGTGGATATCAAATCAGAGATCGAAAAAATTAGAGAGCAGATACAGAATATCGAGTAAGGGAAGTCTTTTGATATGAAGTTAGTCAATATCGGTTTTGGAAATATGGTTTCTGCGGGCAGAATGATAGCTATAGTAAGTCCCGAATCTGCTCCGATAAAGCGTATAATACAGGATGCCAAGGAACGCGGCACGCTTATTGACGCGACGCACGGCCGCCGTACGCGGGCGGTCATTATCACTGATTCCGACCATATAATTTTGACATATCTTCAGTCCGAAACGGTAGCCAACCGTGTTACCGAAGATGAAGATGTTCTTGACGATGAGGAGGAAGATGATGAGTAAAGGCGGTATTTTCATTATTTCGGGGCCGTCCGGTTCCGGTAAGGATACTTTGCTTGCCGAGCTTTTCAGGAAAAAGCCGGAGCTGGATTTTTCAATTTCCTCTATAACGCGTCCGATGCGCGAGGGTGAACGCGAGGGCGAAAAGTATAATTTTATCAGCCGTGATAAGTTTGAGAAAATGATCGAAAACGGCGAACTGCTGGAATATAATTCCTATATCGGTAATTATTACGGAACACCGAAAGCACCGGTGACTGCGGCGGCCGAGGCCGGCAGAGATATCATAATAGAGGTTGACGTCAACGGTGCCGCTCAGATAAAAAAGCGTCTTCCCGAGGCGGTCGGAATATTTATAATGCCTCCGTCGTTTGAGGAACTCAAAAGGCGGCTGAGCGGCAGAGGTACCGAAACAGAGGAGCTTATCGGCAAACGCCTTGAAAGTGCTCTCGGCGAAATAGAACGTGCCCGCGAATATGATTATATTGTGGTTAACGAAGATATCGAAACTGCTGTTGAAGATATAGTTTCAATTATTACGTCAAGCGGATTAAAACTTGAAAAACAGAAACATATTATTAATGAGGTGCTTAAAAAATGTTAAATCCCAATATCGGAAAGCTTATTCAGCATTATGAAAACAGATACCGTCTGGTGATAGACATTGCCCATACCGCGAGGGAGATTTCCAAAGAAATGGAGGAATCCGGAATAGTTTCCACCGAAAAGCCGGTCAGTATAGCGATTGACAAGCTGGCGGCGGAAATACAGTAATTGTTTTTTCCGGACTGGAGGCAGGGCGTATGATACGCAGGGCGGCTGAGATTGCTCTTGAGGGTGCGACTTCAGCATACGATAAACTTTATACCTATATTATTCCGCCTGAGCTTGCAGGCGCCGATGCAGGGTGCCGTGTGCTTGTGCCCTTCGGCAGGGGAAATTCCGAAAAGCAGGGTATTATTTTCCGCCTTGTCGAAGCAGAGGATAAAGGATTCAAAAGTATTTCTTCGCTTATAGATAAGACCCCGGTTCTGAACGCTGAGCTGCTCGGGCTTTGTGAGCATATGCGTGAAAACTGCTTCTGCACTTATTATGATGCGGTGCGGGCAATGCTTCCGACAGGAATAAATTATAAGCTTATCAGTTATTATTCCGCTAATGAGGAATTTTCATCCCCCTCACTGCTTACGGAGTCTGAGCGTTCGGTTTACGACTATCTGCTGTCGGGCGGCGAAAAAGCGGAGTCGGCTGTTATTTCGGCGCTGGGCGTTACTTCGGAGCTGCTTTGTAAGCTTGAGGATAAGGGAGCGGTATTAAAAACGCGTGACGCAAAACGCAATATGAAGGATGCCGCTCAAAAGTGGGTGCGTTCCGCCGTGACTGATGATGCGGCAGATTCGCTGAAGCTTACCCCGCGGCAGTCCGAGATACTTTCTCTTGTTTCGGAAGCCGGCGGTATAAGCGTAAAGGAGCTTTGCTATTATACCGGCGCATCGCTTTCAACTGTCAATAATATGATAAAAAAAGGCCTGCTTGTGAGCTATCAAAAGCAGGTGTTCAGACTGCCGTATTCACCTGAAGCCGCACCGAACCGTAAAGAGATAAAACTTAACGAAGAACAACAGGCCGCTTTTGAGGGTATGTGCGGCGAATATGCCGAGCAAAAAGGAGCAGTATCGCTTTTATACGGGGTCACGGGCTCCGGGAAAACACAGGTGTTTCTGCGTTTGGTGGATGCGGTAGCGGACAGCGGACGCGGTGTTATAGTAATGGTGCCGGAAATTGCGCTTACCCCGCAGATGATTGGCATTTTCACGGCCCGTTACGGGGACAAAATAGCCGTTTTCCACAGCGCGATGTCTATGGGGCAGCGTATGGACGAATGGCAGCGTATAAAGAGCGGAAGGGCGAGGATAGCCGTAGGTACCCGCAGCGCGGTATTTGCTCCGTTCGACGACCTGGGTCTTATAATTATCGATGAGGAGCAGGAGCATACCTATAAATCCGAAAAATCCCCGCGGTTTCATGCAAGAGAGCTTGCGAAATACCGCGTTAAATATAATAAGGGCCTTTTGTGCCTGGCTTCCGCAACACCGTCGCTTGAAAGCTTTGCGATGGCGAAAAGCGGCCGCTATTCGTTATACCGCCTCGCCAGACGTTACGGCAATTCGGCTCTGCCGGAGGTCATAACGGTCGATATGAAAAAGGAAATACTCGGCGGAAATGCCTCGGCAATAAGCCGTACGCTTTACGGTGCGCTGGAGGAAACTCTGGGAAATAAAAAACAGGCTATACTTCTTTTAAACCGCCGGGGACATAATACTTATGTATCCTGTCCTGACTGCGGATATGTGGCGGCTTGCCCGAACTGCAGTATTTCGCTGACATATCATTCGGCGAATAACAGGCTGATGTGTCATTACTGCGGTTATTCGGTAAAGGCTTCGGAAAAATGCCCGCAATGCGGTAAAGAGCATATGAAATATATGGGTCTCGGCACCCAGAAAGTCGAAGAGGAATTGAATGCTCTCTTTCCGGACGCCGATATACTGCGTGTTGATGCCGACAGCACCACGGCAAGAGAGTCCTATGCTGAATATATGGGAGCTTTTTCCCGCGGCGAATACGATATCCTTCTCGGCACGCAGATGGTGGCAAAAGGGCTTGACTTTCCGAATGTTACGCTTGTCGGGGTGCTGG
>USHL01000165.1 GCA_900554525.1 uncultured Oscillospiraceae bacterium
ATTTGTAATGTCAGATTATCTTAGTATGAGTAAGGAAGAACTGAAAAAAGAGTTAAAAGAGGTAGAAGCTGAATACGAAAAGCTCAGAGCGATGCACCTGTCGCTCGATATGTCGCGCGGAAAGCCCGGAGCCGACAATATGGATATAAGCTCCCTGATGTTTGATCTGGTAGGCAACGACACGGGATTTAAAAATATAAGCGGAATCGACTGCCGCAATTACGGAGGGCTTGACGGGCTTGCCGAGCTTAAGAATCTTTTTGCCGAAATGCTCGGGCTTTCGCCTGAGCAGATAATAGTCGGCGGGAATTCCTCGCTTAATATGATGTATGATACTATTTCGCAGGCTATGACCCACGGTATGGGGGCTGAGCCCTGGATGAAGCAGGGTGAGCTTAAATTTCTCTGCCCCGTGCCGGGCTATGACCGTCACTTCGCTATAACCGAATATTTCGGATTTGAGCTTATCCCGGTGCAGATGACAGCCGAGGGCCCCGATATGGACGCGGTGGAGGAGCTTGTTAAAGATCCGGCTGTAAAAGGTATATGGTGCGTGCCTAAATATTCCAATCCCGAGGGAATTACATACAGCGACAATGTGGTCCGCAGAATGGCCGCTTTAAAGCCGGCCGCTTCGGATTTCAGAATCTTTTGGGATAACGCTTATGCCGTGCACGATCTGACCGACGACGGCGATAAGCTTTTGAATATCTATGACGAATGTGTAAAGGCGGGCAATCCGGATCTTCCGATAATCTTCACCTCCACCTCTAAGATCACTTTCCCGGGAGCGGGAGTGGCGGCCGAGGCGGCAAGCCCCGACAATGTGGCGCTTTTAAAGGGAAGAATGCAGTATCAGACCATAGGGCCCGACAAGCTTAATCAGCTGCGTCACGCAAGAATGTTCCGCACAGCGGATGACGTAAAGGCTCATATGAAACGCCATGCGGAGATACTCCGCCCGAAGTTTGAGGCGGTGCTTAATGAAATGGACGCCCAGCTTGCGGGCAGGGGCATAGCGGAATGGACCAGACCGAAGGGCGGGTATTTCATCAGCCTTAATGTGCTGAAGGGCTGTGCTAAGCGTGTGGAACAGCTTTGCGCAGATGCGGGTATGATATTGACTCCGGCCGGCGCCACTTATCCATACGGCATAGACCCCGACGACTCCAATATCCGCATTGCTCCTTCTTATCCGGCGGTCGATGAGATAGAAAAAGCCTCGGCGGTGCTCTGCACGGCGGTCAGATACGCTGCTTTGGAAAAATTACTGGCAGAATAAAAGCATTTTGATTGACTTTAAATACGAATTTATGTATAATTGATAAATAATCACATGTGTGGAGGATTTGCCAATGAGGTCTAAAAGAACAGGCAAGCCGGTGTTTTTTGTGGTCTTTATTCTGATTCTGGCGCTTACCTTTGCCGCCTTTTTCGGAATAGACAGCTACTACGGCGATACAAGAAAGGTAATTGTTAAGGGAGCCGGAGATATCCGCTGGGGAATAGATATCCGCGGAGGCGTCGAGGCGGTGTTTTCGCCGGACAAGGCGGATGTGGATATTTCGGATGAGGATATGGATGCCGCCAAGGCTATAATAGACGAGCGTCTTGTCAACAACAACATAACCGATAGTGAGGTTTACAGCGATTACGACAATCATCAGATAATCGTGCGTTTCCCATGGGCGGCCGACGAAAGCGAATTCGATGCCGCCGCCGCGGTGCAGGAGCTCGGCGAAACCGCGCTTCTCACCTTCTGCCGAAACGAAGATAAGGATGACGTCATACTGAGCGGCGCGCAGGATATTAAAGAAGCGAGGCCGGAGGTAGATAAAAACGGGCAGTATTTCGTTTCGCTTAAGCTTACCGATTCAGGTGCGGAAAAGTTTAAAACCGCTACAACAGAGCTTTTACATCAGACGATTTCGATTTGGATGGACGATCAGGAAATTTCCGCCCCGACGGTAAATCAGGTCATTTCAAACGGGGAGGCAAGCATTACCGGCAATTTCACTGCTGATGAGGCAAAGGAGCTTGCCGATAAGATAAACGCGGGCTCTCTGCCGTTTGCAATGACGGTCGACGACAGCAAGCTGCAGATAATTTCTCCGACCTTAGGCTCCGAAGCGCTTAACGTAATGCTTATAGCCGGCGCAATAGCTTTCGGCGTCGTCTGTCTTTTGATGATAGTGCTTTACCGGCTTAACGGCGTTGTCGCTTCCATAGCTCTTTTAGGTCAGCTTGCGGGCAGTATCGCCTGTATTTCGGGCTTTTTCTCGGCGTTCCCCAGCTTTACGCTCACCATTCCCGGTATCGCGGGAATTATCCTTTCGATAGGCGTCGGCGTTGACTGCAATGTTATCGCGGCGGAGCGAATCAGGGATGAGTTCAGGCGCGGCAAGACCATAGACGGCGCTATCGACAGCGGCTTCAAGAATTCCCTGAGCGCTATTATAGACGGAAACGTCACCATAATCATTGTTTCGGTAGTGCTTATGGGTGCGTTCGGCACACCCGACAGCTTTATTGCCAAGCTTTTCTCACCGATAATGTCTCTGCTCGGCTCTTCTATAACCGGGTCCATCTACTCGTTTGGATACACGTTGCTCGTGGGTGTTATCTTCAACCTCATAATGGGCGTTGTGGCCTCCAAGCTTATGGTTAAGAGCATTTCCCGCTTCAAGCCTTTCAGAAGACCGGGACTTTACGGAGGTAAGAAAAATGCGTAAGATTACAATAGATTTCAATAAATCCTTCAAGAAAGTCCTTGCGGTCTATGCAGTGATATTCATTGCCGGCATTATCGCCGCTATGCCTTTTGCATTCGGCGTAAGCTTTGATATCAACTTCTCCGGCGGCACCAAGATATCATATTCATATACCGGCGATATTGCCGAAAAGGATATAGAGGATACCGTAAAAGGGGTAATCGACAATTCCTTTACCGTAAGCCAGAGCACGGCTCTCGCAGGAGATACCAAAACCTTTGAGATAAGTCTTGCCGGTAAAAACGCAATTTCCGCCGAGCAGCAGGAAGAGCTCAGCACTGCGCTTAATGAAAAATTTAAGGACAATGAAATTGCGATATACAACTCAAACTCGGTAAACCCGACCATCGCGGGCACCTTCTTTGCCAAAAGCCTTGTAGCGATTTTAATCACCGCTCTGCTGGTTGTTATATACGTGGGTATCCGCTTCAGGAGAATCGGCGGTATTTCAGCCGCAATCACAGCGCTGGTGGCGTTGGTTTTCGATGTGCTGATAACCTTCTTTACCTGCGTTTTCTTCAGGCTGCAGATAGACTCCAACTATATTGCGGTTGTGCTGACCATACTCGGCTATTCGCTGAACGATACTATTGTTATTTACGACCGTATCCGTGAAAACGAACGGCTTGAGCCGAATAAGGAAATCGGCGAGATAGTAAACAGCAGTATCAATATGGTAACTAAAAGAAATGTTGTAACCTCGGTCACGACCTTCCTTGCGGTTATTACTATCGTCGTGGTTTCGGAGCTGTTCGGTCTTTCCTCGCTGCGCACCTTTGCGGTACCGATGGCGTTCGGCATAGTTTCGGGCGCGGTTTCATCCCTGTTTATTTCAGGTCCGCTGTGGGTTATCTGGAAAAGACACAAGGCAAAAAAAGCCGCAAAATAAAATCAAGCCGGAAGGGATAACCTTCCGGCTTTTCGCTTTCGGCGGATATGTTCCGCAATTATTTGCGAATAAATCCGCGCCGGCGGAAAATGCCGCCGCGCTATATTTTCAAATATCTGCCCGCCTCTTCGCACAGAGTCTTGATATAGCGGTGCTCCGACGTGATATGCTGAAGCTTAATGTAAAACACACTCGGCAGTCTGCCGGCGGGCGAACGGCCGTAGACCGCGGGACTGCCGGATTTGGCGTGCAGAAGAAATCCCAAAAACTCATCGTTCGCTTTATCGAACCGTCGGAAAAGCTCGCTTGTGGCCGGGGCTTTGAGCGGCGGCTTCATTGATGCGATTTCAAAGCAGAGCGCAGAAAAACGCCCTGAAAGCTCCGAAAGGCGTTTTGAGGTGTCGGCGTTAATCACGGCTTTGAATTCTTCCCGGCATAAAAG
>USHL01000166.1 GCA_900554525.1 uncultured Oscillospiraceae bacterium
ATAAACGTCAAGCTTGGCAGTTGTTTCAAACGGAGCATGCATAGAAAGCACCGGAACACCTAAATCCACCACGTCTACACCCATGTTCGCAATAAACATTGCTACGGTTCCGCCGCCTCCTATATCGACACGTCCGAGCTCGCCGGTCTGCCAGATTATTCCCGCCTTATCAAGCATAGCGCGTATCTCGGAGACATATTCCGCCGAGGCATCCGAAGTGCCGGACTTGCCGCGGGAACCGGTATATTTGGTAACAACCACACCGTAATTTAAAAGCGAAGCGTTGCGGCGCTCCATAACGTCCTGGAAGGTCGGGTCCATTCCGGCGTTTACGTCGGCCGAAAGACATTTTGAGCGTCTCAGCGCCAGCGTCGGATCGCCGTTCTGCAGCTTTGCAAGGTCGCCGATAACAAAGCGCAGGAAGTCGGATTCAAGCCCTGTATTGCCGACAGAGCCTATTTCCTCCTTATCGGCGAGAATGGCAACCGCGGTTCTCCGTGGCGATTCTACCTCCAGAACAGCGGTAAGAGCAGGATAAGCGCAAACGCGGTCATCCTGCCCGTAAGCGCCGATAAGCGAACGGTCAAAGCCGATGTCGCAGGCCTTATACGCCGGCACAAGCTCCAGCTCAGCCGAAAGAAAATCCGATTCGGTAACGCCGTACTTTTCGTTTAAAAGCCTTAATATATTCAGCTTAACAAGCTCGCTCGCTTTATCGTCGCGGAACGGATGACTGCCGACCAGTACGTTCAGTTCCTCGCCCTTTATTCCCTCGTTAAGGGTCCGTTTCGACTGCTCGGCGGCAAGGTGCGGCAAAAGATCGTTTATCACGAATTTCGGCTCATCCTCTTTTTCTCCGAGCGAGACTTCCTTTACGGTGCCGTCCTTTAAAGCGAAGACGCCATGTAGCGCCAGAGGCATCGCCGTCCACTGATACTTCTTTATGCCGCCGTAATAATGAGTTTTGAAAAGCGCAAGATCAACATCCTCGTAAAGCGGGTTGGGCTTTAAATCAAGACGCGGGGAATCAATGTGCGCCGCGGTAATGTTGACTCCGTTTTCTATCGGTTCGCTGCCTATTACGGCAAAGGCCGCCGTCTTTCCGCGGTTGTTGAAATACACTTTATCGCCGGCGGCATATTTTTGGCCGTATTCAAACGGCTTAAAGCCCTTAGCCTCTGCCGCGGCCACCGCTGCTTTAACCGCCTCACGCTCGGTCTTTGCGCTGTCAAGAAAACGCTTATAGCCCTCGCAGTAGCTGTCCGCCGCGGCAAGAGCCGCGTCGTCCGCCGTAAGCCTGCCGTTCTTCTTGGAATAATACAGTTCCTCTTTCAGCCTTTCAGCCGCTGATTTTGTTTCCTGCATATAGGTTGCCTCCTGTAATTTCGGTCATAATTTTATTGAATTGAGTCAAAAACTCTTCTTCACCATTGTTATTATATAAAATATAATCGGCTTTATGTAGGTAAAAGCCGTCGCCTTTGCCAGCCGAAATCCGCAGCTCAGCCTCGTCTGCCGTTATACCGTCGCGCGCTGTTATGCGCTTAAGGCGTATTTCACGGTCGGCAAGCACCGCAACGGTCTTTGTGCAAAGAGGCGCTATCCCGCTTTCAAAAAGCGTGGGGGCGTCCAAAAGGACGTTTCCCCCTTTACATTCAAGCTTTACAAGCTCTGCCACAAAGGGCAGTACGGTTTGATTTAAAAGCTCGGTGCCGGCTTTATCCTTAAATGCCGCCGCCGCCAGTTTTTTACGGTCGAGGCTGCCGTCGGCGCAGAGTATCCCGCCGCCGAACGCGCGCACCAGCGCCTCAAGCCCCGGAGTACCCTTTTCCACCGCTCTGCGGGCCAGAATATCGCAGTCCACCCACTTAAAGCCGTATTCAGCCGTCGCGCGGGACGCGGTGCTCTTACCCGAACCCGTAGGCCCTGTCAGCCCTATTATTATACTCATAGCTTAAAAACTCCCTAAAGCACAATGAAATTCCGCACAAGCCCGCAGTGCCTTTTATTCACAGCGTAATCACCCTGAAGGCCGCGGCGCGTATCAGTCGGTTATAAACCGCAAGACCTATGCCGCTCCTGCCCGGCGCGTGTATATATACTGCCTCTACGCCCAAAGCATCGATTTCTCGCAGTGCCGCAAAAACCTGATGCGCCAGCGTTTCCTCGTGTTCCCCGGTGCCGTAGCAAAGCTTAGGAACCGTAATAAGGCCGCTTTCCTCTGCAAAACAAACGGCCGCAGCGTTTTCCTTAGCGTTCACAAAATCGGCAAAGGCACGGCTTTCACCCTCGACCAGAAAGGCCTCGGTCTTCGGCGCATAATGCTTGTATTTCATACCGGGCGACGCCACCCTTTCGCCCTTTTCGGGCCGGGAAAGCACCGCCTTGTCGATGATAATGTCCGGCAAAAGCTCCCTTAACTGCTCATAAGTTACCGCGCCGGGACGCAAAAGCCGCGGCGGAGATGTACAGAGAGAAACCACGGTGGATTCCACACCCACTTCACAATCTCCCGCCATTACCACGGCGTCTATTTTGCCGTCTAAATCCTCAATAACGTGCGCGGCTGCCGTCGGACTGGGTCTTCCCGAGGTATTTGCGGAAGGCGCCGCCAACGGCAGACCGGATTTTCTTATAATATCCCGTGCGGTTTTGTCAGACGGCATACGCACCGCCACGGTATCAAGCCCGGCGGAAACCTCGGCAGGTATTTTTTCGGAGCGCTTCAGAACCATAGTAAACGGCCCGGGCCAGAATTTTTCGGCACAGCGGTAAGCTCTTTCGGGAATCTCCGCCGCGACGCTTTCCAGCTCGGAAATATCGGCTATATGAACTATCAGCGGATTATCCTGCGGCCTGCCCTTGGCCGCAAAGACCTTTCTTACCGCAGAAATATCACCGGCGTTCGCGGCAAGCCCATAGACCGTCTCGGTCGGAACCGCCACTATTCCGCCGTTTTTCAGTATTTCAGCCGCTCTGCTTACGGTGCTTTCGTAAGCTTCCGGCGCTGTAATCAATTTTTCGGTTATCATAATGCCTGTTCCTGCTCTGCTTTTAAGGCCTCGGTGCGGTAGTAGGTTATCAGCGCGTCGATAACTTCGTCGAGGTCGCCGTTTAAAATCTGCTCTAACTTGTAAAGCGTAAGACCGATACGGTGGTCGGTCACACGCCCCTGCGGATAATTATAGGTGCGTATGCGTTCGCTGCGGTCGCCGGTGCCCACCTGCGACCTGCGGTCGGAGGCTATGGCCTCGTCATGCTCGCGCTGCGCGGAGTCGAGCAGGCGGGAACGCAGGATTTTAAGAGCCTTATCCTTGTTTTTGAACTGACTGCGCTCGTCCTGGCATTCAACCACTGTTCCGGTCGGGATATGGGTAACGCGTATAGCCGACGAAGTTTTATTGATGTGCTGGCCGCCCGCGCCCGATGAACGGAAGGTATCTATTTTCAGGTCGGCGGGGTTAAGCTCCAGCTCTACCTCCTCCGCCTCGGGGAGAACTGCCACCGTCACGGTCGAGGTGTGTATGCGCCCCTGCGTTTCGGTATCCGGCACGCGCTGAACGCGGTGCACGCCGCTTTCATACTTGAAACGCGAATATGCGCCCGCGCCCTCTATCATAAAAACGATTTCCTTATAGCCGCCGAGCTCGGTCTCATTTGCGTTTATGACCTCTATGCTCCAGCGCCGCGACTCGGCATACATAGTGTACATACGGTAAAGCGTACCGGCGAAGAGAGCCGCCTCCTCCCCTCCCGCGCCGCCGCGTATTTCAATGATAACATTCTTATCATCGTTAGGATCTTTCGGAAGCAGCAGTATTTTAAGCTCGTCGGAGCAGGACTCTATGCGTTCCTTGGCGCTTTTTAATTCCTCATTTGCAAGCTCCTTCAGCTCTTTGTCGGCAGAGCCGTCGTCCAGTATTTCAAGCGCTTCCTTTTCTTCGCGTACCGCCGCTTTGTATTCGCGGTATTTTTCCACTATGGGTGTAAGCTCGCTGTGCTCCTTCATCAGTTTGCGGAAAAGCTCGCTGTCCCCCGCCGTTTCGGGGCGCGAAAGCTCCACCGCTATCTGTTCGTAACGGTTTTC
>USHL01000167.1 GCA_900554525.1 uncultured Oscillospiraceae bacterium
TTGTTTCACCTGCACCCCTTGAATGGGTATGAACCTCGCCTGTAAGGCTTGAAATGTAATGCGGCTGCCATGCATTTGCCTGTGCGGGCGATTCGCCGTTTTCGTTGGTGATAGTGACTGTATAATCGGAAACTTGATAAGAAGTCTCTGTCGTTTCGGTGCCTACCCAAAAAACAAGATACTTCGCATCATCGGCAATCTGAATATTTTGAAATACAATATCCTTAAAAGAATAACCGGTCTCTGTAACAGCAATAGCGGTACCGTCAGGAGAAAGCGTACCTGAGCCCCTGGTAAAACCGGAAATATCAGTCTCGGTACCGTTATAGTCGCGGAAATCAAAGGATGAGGCATCATACGGAACAAATTGTGTTATCATTGATGCCTTTATCGTGTTCTCACCGGCGGATGCCAGTACCTGAGCCGTATATATATCAGCTGTTCCGGTTTGCGCGATGTCCGGAACAGATGCACTCAACTCATCTGTAACAACCGTTCCGGCGACATCGCCGTCAGGCTCATAAACGGTTACGGTATAGCTTTCTGCTCCCTCAACGGCGTCCCAGCTGATTTCGGCGCCAAAAACGCCGTTATTTGCCGTGCAGCTAATATCCGGTGCTGAAAATTCCGTATCCGACGGAGTATAGGGTGCTGCCTGGGCAGCAGCCGAGGGAATAAAAACTGCCGTAAGCATCAAAGCTGCTGAAACCACTAATGCCGGCAAACGCTTTTTGTACGTTTTTTCAGTGCTTGCATTTTTCATAGAAACATCTCCCTTAATATTATTGAACTGCTTTATTCAATTCCCTCAATATATATCGGGGAACCGGTCACCTGAATCTGCACTCTGCCGTTAACCGGAGTATAAACCTGAGAATTGCCCATAATATCTGTAACAGTAACCCTGTTTCCGGTTGCGCTGAAGGTAACGGTTTCGCTTTTTGTCCATTCGTTCTGCCACGGCATACCTATAGTACGATCGCCGAGTCTTGTGCGTATCGCGTTCGGTAGAGGGTTAGCATTTGACCATACGGCATACATAGGATCACCGTCTTTCATAGTCAGCTTGAAGGTGCGCAATGTAGATGTTGTATATTTGTCATATTCTTCCGTTTTCAAAAGACCGTCCGTAACATGGTTAATGGCGGCAAACGCTGCGATTGTCGGCTTCGGCTTGACAACTCCAAGAAAATCAGGCTGATAGCAAATGCCGTAGCCCATTTCCATCTCTGTATTGTCATATCCGAGGCCAAAAGCCATTCTGTCATAAAATGAGAAAAGCTGTATACGGCTGGCTCCATAGCTGTGCCCGAGAATAAGTATTCGCATATTATAGTCCGCCTGCGTACGAAGACTTACCTGCTTAGTATCTTTCGGAACGGTGCAGTATCCGGTTTCGGACATATACCACTCCTTCATACCATATTTCTGAAGAGCCTGCAATGCACGCTCGCAGCCGTATTCATAATTCCAAAGGTCGCCTCCGCCAGCCAACTTATCCGGCATGACCGGAACGCCGTAGGCATGGGCTGAAAGAATATCAAATTCTCCCCAAACGCCGTTGTCGCCGAGAGCATTATACCATTCGGAATTAGAACCCGCTGAGCCCGCGTTTGCATACTTGAATCCGTAGCTGTGAACAACCTCGCCTGCCGGTTTAAGCATGCCGTCAATATATCTCGGAACCAGCTCGGAAAGCTTATAGCTGCCTAAGATTGTTGCAAGCCCGTCTATTTCATTACCTATTTCTATAGAATCCGCAAAATCCTTTATATGCTTCATTTTTCCATGGACGTTCTCTAAGCGCGGAATAGTAAGATGTTCCGGCAAGATTTGCCGTGTTACCTGTATAAACCTCTACGGTGGGCACGCCATTCATGGTTTGACCGCCCGTACAGTACTGCTGTATTGAGATAATATCGCCGTCTGCAATATCACAGCTAACTGAAAACTGCCCCGCTTCCTGCGTCCATGCCGAACCGACCGGATAAATCTGTTCTTCATTGCGCAGTATGCGCAGATTTGCCGGTGCCGAGCCGCTTGTAGGCTCGTTTTTCATAGAAATTACCGCCACACCGTTCTCTGTTGATGTAAAATCCATCCTTACACCGGCACTGCTGTTGGTCTGAGTCTTTAAAGTGACGTTGGTTCCGGATATATCAGTATAAAATCCAACTTCGCCCGAAACATTGGTATATGTCATTCTGCCCCAGCCCTCATTGTAATCGGTGAGCGGAATTATACTGTAATCCGTAAGGTTCATTGCGCTGAAGTTCCAGCGTCCCGCGCCTGCAGCATATCTGCCGCCTGTAAATGAGCCTGTCGTATGGAAGCAATCCATATAATTTATAGCAGGGTATTCAGTAACTGTACCCTTTGATGTACTGATTGTCGTAACCGGAGCCAGAAACGTATTGACAAATTTTATATTGACTTCACCGCCTGATTCGGACATCACATCGGCATAAGCCTCAAAGCGAAGTGTCTCGCCATTTCCTAAATACACGTTTGAAAGTTCAAGCGGAGAGGCTGGGTTATAATTGAAAGAATCAGCGTTAAGCTGGTGCCATTCACCGTCATTTTCCGGCCAGATTTGAACTTGAACACCATCGGCACTTTCCTTCATCAGCCGGTAATAAACCGATGCTTCGATGCTGTTGTTAATTACTTTCAGATAATTGGAAACATCATACGACGCGTTTTCGGGCGAGGTAAACTTCAGAGACATTCCGTAAAGCCCGCTGCCGGTGTCTCTAAGATTATAAGAGAGACCCTGATCGCCGCTGAGCGTATAGCTGTATACAGAACCAAACTGAGAATTAGTAAAGGTTTTATTCTCCGCATCAGCTTCATCGCATACATAAATCGGATCATCTGTAGCCGAATACGAAGTATCCTCAAGCGAACTCAAAAACATGTTGAGATCGCTTATTGTGCAGAAATTATCAAAATAAATATTACGGTTCCCGAAAGTATTTCCGGTCTGAATAATATCAGCCTCAGGAGAGGTTTGCTGATATTCGCGGAGATTTTCCATTGCCAGCTCAAACTTAACATTATTTCCGCCTATGGCACTGCCGTCTTTATAAATGCCTACCGGAATAACTACAAATCCCTGTCTGAAGGCGGTAGGCTCAGAAAAATGCCACAGATTATAGCCATCTTTGCCTCTGAGATTCGTATATACCTCTCCGTCATCAGAGAAAAAATACACCTTGACATTTGTTCCGGAGAAGCTTGAACTGACAGTACCGCCGGAGTCATCGGTATATGACCAGTTAAGTTTAAAATTCGGAAATACCCAGTTGTCCGCGCTGCCGTCACTGTTAGACTGGCCGAACCAAAAGGCAATTGCCTCCACACGCTCAGGAAGCTCATAAGCGCCGAGATTTTTTATCGCCCACTGGCTTGTGCCATCGTTAAACATAAGCACATTGTCGTTTTCAGTCGGATAATTTGCAAGCTCAAATCCGGATGTGCCGGTTGTTGCTGTGCCGTCAAGCATTACATTCTGATCCTCTTCGGCATTGTATGTTACAAATTCACGCACCATTGAAGCCGACAATAGACTGTCGTTCGCGTCAAACGCGCAGACTTGAACGGCATAACGGGTATCCGCCTCAAGCCCGTCCACAGCGGCGCTCGTCTCGGTTACGCTTTTACAGCTTGCGTCAATGCGCTCGGTGCCTTTAAAAACATTAACCTCGTATTTTGCCGCCCTGTCAACCGGCTGCCAGCTTAAACCTGCGCCGCTGCCGTCCGGAGCAATATCTGCCTCCGGCGCCTCAAAATCCTCAGACGAGGTTTCAAAATCGGCCGTTTCCATAAAGTTCCGTCCCTCAAACGACCAGTCGGAAGCTTTATAAAATTCCGCGTCAGTATACCCTCCTTTAAGAGGATAGTAGTTGTTTATGTATGAATAGTATTCAACCTGCCCGGCATTTACCTTAAAAAACGGTATGCCGGAAAAAACAGTCATAAGCAAAATCATACATAATACTGCCGCCGCCGCTCTTTTGGGGAATGAAAGACTATGTTTTTTAATAAATTTAAGCATT
>USHL01000168.1 GCA_900554525.1 uncultured Oscillospiraceae bacterium
CATTATACCAAAAGGTCTGAGAGGTTCTCAACTTTCATTTAAGTTTACAATACGTTTATTTTTTAAAGGAGGAAACAAAATGGCAATCAGAACAATCAACTATACCGTCAGCGCGGACGGTATCTCGCCTTCTGCCGAACAGACGGCGGGCCTGCGCGGCGAGCATGCCGTCACCGAGCTGAAATTCACTTTAAGTCCGGCGCTTTACGCCGCGCTGCTCGAAGAAAAGGCGGAGGGCGAGCGCATAGTTTACCGCTTTGACTGCTTCGACAGCGTAGGCTGTCCGTTTGTCAGCGATACCGCCGAGCTTGCGGACAGCGAGGTGACGTTTACCGTGGGCGAGCAGCTCACCCGTGCGGGCGGCAGGGCGAGGCTATATCTGGTAATATCGCGCCTCGGCGCGTCGGAGCAGGCTGAAACCGAGCTTTTCAGCTTTCCGGCGCGTCTTTATTTTGAAAGCGTTCCGTCGGCGGATACCGGCTGCGGTGAGCCGAGAGCCAGCCTTTCGGCGCTCGGTGAGGCGGCTAAGACCGCGGCTGAGCTTGCCGCACAGTCGGCGGCAGCGGCGCTGGAATCACAGCAGGCGGCCGAGACGGCGCAGGAGAAAACCGAGCTTGCCAAACGCGCTTTGGAGGAGGATTCGGAATTTGTCTTTGACGGCGGCGACGCCGAAGGGTACGCGGAGGTGGAATTTGTCATCGACCCCGAGCTTTCGGCGGTCAGCGGAAATGCCGTCGCCAACTGTGCCGTTACGGAAAAGATAAATGAGCTGGAAGAGGATATTTCCGGTCTTGGGGCGCAGGCGGAAGCATTGGACGGCAGAATAGACGTCAACAGTGCCGAAATTGAAGAGCTTGACACCGATTTGCAGACATTTGAAAACAGTATTGCGGAGCGCACGGCAATTTATCAGGTTTCATCCGGAACCGACGGAATCTGGAGCTGGCGCAAATGGTCGGACGGCACCGCCGAGTGCTGGGGAGTTTGGTCGGGCACGCTCTCCCCATACGCCGCTATTAATTGGGGAAACTGCTTTGAAACTATGGTACAGCTTCCGCAGGGACTGTTTATTTCGGCGCCGGTCTATACCTATATATCGCGAGTGGGAACCGGCTCTACAATATCCGCGAGCTATTATTCTTCAAGCGAGACCCAGCTGCGGTGCACCGCGATATCCGAAAGAGGGGGCGCGCAGACGTGCGGTTTTCATATTATGGCAAACGGGAAATGGAAAAACTGAGTAAAAGGAGTCAGAGCAATGTCTAAAATATATCTTAAATCGACATTTACGCACCGCTGCGACACGGCAGAAAACTGGTCGCAGGTAAATCCGGTGCTCAAAAAAGGAGAGGTAGGCGTCGAGCTCGGCAGCCCCTCGGCTATGAAAATAGGCGACGGCGTTACGCCCTGGAACACTTTGGAATACTTTGCCGAAAAATGGGCGGATGTAAGCGAAAGCGACACCAGCGACGGCAAGAAAAGAACAACGCTCACAGGGGAAGCGGGGCACTACCTGACGCTTAAATCGCAGGAGAGCATAAATATAGAGGGGCGAGGAATAGCTCTGCGCCCATCAAACGGTACGCTGAACCTTAATTCCGGCAACGGGAACGGGAAAGTAAAAATACAGAACGTAGCAGATCCGACCGTGGCGACCGAGGCGGCGACCAAAAATTATGTTGACACAGCGATTGGGGAGCTCAGCGGGGATAAGCAGGATAAGTTTGCGGACTACACTTCTGATGAAGAATACGACTGCAATGTACTTAAGCTTACTAATACTTCCAAAGAATTTCAATTACATAATAGTCAAAATCAAAGGCTGATGTCAATATCCTCGTATAGCGCCGTTGGAGAAGGCAATATGTTTACTGTCGGAATTGATTATACAGGGCTGAAAATGTATGATGATTCGCCCAATATAATTCTTATGGAAAAGGGCGCAATTAAAAATGTCGCAGACCCAACGGAAGAACAGGACGCCGCGACCAAAAATTATGTGGATTCCAAAGAGCTTGCGGCAGAAGCAAGCCTGATTACCAATGCGGGAGAGACGCAGCAGCTTTCGCTTATTGCCCGGAATCAGAACGGTCATGTAACGGCGGTCAGCAACACCTCAAATAATACGTTCGATTTTGCAAATGTGCAATCTGCGCGCATTGAACTGACAGTGCCGGAGACTGTTAATAATACCGACTGCTACTGCGGTCAGGTATATTATGAAGAGGCGGCAGGCGAACCGCATCTTATGGGAATATTTGAAACTCGCGAAAATAACGTATATACCGCGCCGCTGAAGCTGCTGCCCACCTCTTCTCTTACGAAAATTTTCGTCAGCTTTACGCTGATGTCTTAAGGGGCGGCTATTATGACCTTTGAAGAATGTAAGCTTATAAGTGAAAAACGCTGGAGTGAGCTTGAGGTAAAAATCCAAAAGCTTTTTGACGCCGACAGAATGACCCAGGCGAGATTAAATAAGCTGGCTGCGGTGGTAGAGGATATACAGGAGCTTAATCTTTCGGTTGCCAAGCTGGCGGATAATATGCAGCAGATGTTATCCGCACAGCGCGAGCAGAACGAGAGGCTCAAAATACTCGAAAGCAAGCCGGCAAAGCGGTGGGAATCTGTGGTAGATAAAATACTTATGCTGATAGTCGGAACATTAATCGGTTTCGTTTTACTGCGGCTCGGCATAAATTGGTAATGAAGGAGGAACTTATTATGCTGAAAATAGCAATAAACGCAGGGCACGGATTATATACTGCGGGCAAGCGGTGTATGAAGTCGATAGACCCTGCCGAGACGAGAGAATGGAGCTTAAACAGCCGGATAGTATCCAAGGTTATAGAAAAGCTGAAGAATTATACCGGCTATGAGCTGTTAAGGATAGACGACCCGACCGGCAAGACCGATATAGCCCTTAAGACACGTACCGACAAGGCGAATAAGTGGGGAGCTGATTTTTACCTTGCGGTGCATCACAACGCGGGAATAGGGGGCGGCAGCGGCGGAGGCATAGTCTGCTACACCTATACAAGGGTAGACCAAACCACTAAAGACTGGCAGAAGGCTATCTATGACAGCCTTATAAAGCATACAGGGCTTAAAGGCAACCGTTCACAGCCGCTGGCAAGCGCGGATCTGCACGAGTGCAGGGAGACAAATATGCCCGCGGTGCTGATAGAAAACGGCTTTATGGACAGCACGACCGACACGCCTATAATACTGACCGAGGATTTTGCCGAAAAGAGCGCGAATGCTATTGTTGAGGTATTAGTCACAAGAGGCGGGCTTAAAAAGAAAGAAGAAACCAAGCCCACGCCCGCGCCCACACCGACGCCCGAAAAAATATCCGTAATCTATCAGGTATGGGAGGACGTCGGAAACCGCTGGCTGCCCGAGGTGACGGATCTGACCGATTACGCGGGACTGTACGGTAAAGATGTATGTTGTGTATATGCAAGGCTAACGAAAGGCAATGTATATTACAAGGTTCATTACAAGGGCGGCAAATGGCTGCCGGAGGTTAAAAACCGAAAAGACTTTGCCGGACTGTACAACAGGCCGATAGACGGCTTGATGATGAAAACAGACACAGGAAAAACTGTTAAGTATGCTGTTCATCTCCGCAAGTCTAACCGCTGGCTGCCGTTTGTCAGCGGCTATAACGAAAAGGACGCAGACAACGGCTATGCCGGAATACTCGGTGAAGAAATCGACGGAGTAAAGATATATCTCGAATAGAAGGAGGGCTTGCTTTGAAAAAGAAATGGATAAAATGGGCCAAGGCGGCGGGCATACGCGCCGTCAAGACGGTCGCCCAGACGGCGGTCGCGGCTATCGGCACCGGGGCGGTTTTCAGCGACGTCAACTGGATGATGGTGCTGAGCTGTTCCGTGCTGGCAGGCGTTATGTCGCTGCTCACCAGCGTCGCCGGTCTGCCGGAAGTGGACAAAGCTGCAAACGCATAAGCGGCGAACGCCGGACGGGGACTCGCCCCGTCCGGCCAGAGCGCT
>USHL01000169.1 GCA_900554525.1 uncultured Oscillospiraceae bacterium
AACAGGTGCACCAAGTAGTCAGCCGGTATAGTGTATCCCTTAACGGATGGGGCCGAAAAAATCCGTATTTCACACTTAAAAATTTTTTATCAGCCTGAAAGGCTGATAAAATAAGCTTTTGCGGTTGTTTTATAAATATAAAAACAAATGTAAAATTTGACAAATTCTATATCTTAGATATACTATAGGCAAATCAACATTTTATGTGACTGCGCTCAGCGCACCTTTAGATATCTGAGATAAACGGAGGTGCCTGATGAAAAAACAAAAGCGGGATAGAAAAGAGCCGGAAGAATATCAGACCTATAAGTTTTGTGATACAGTGTTTAAAGTCGAGCCTGTTTTTAAGAAAGACGGCAGCCGGACATTGCTTCATTCTTTAGGAAAGATGATAGAAAAAGGTATCAATGATATTTAGACTCTTTGCGGCAGTCACAGTATAACGGTACTGTTTATTTGACTGCGGGAGGAGGTTATATGAGACGGTCAAATAATACGAATATAAAGGAAACAACAGCATTTATATATGTCCGTCTGTCAAGAGACGATGAACTGGAGGGTGAAAGTTATAGTATAGGAACACAAAGGAAATTACTTACAAAGGTTGCAAAGGATAAAGGGTATACCAAAATAGTTGAGTTTTGCGATGACGGAGTTTCGGGTGTAACAATGAACCGGCCTGAATTCAACAAAATGATAGAACAGATTCGGATAGGCAAGGGCTCGGCTGTATTTGTTAAGGATCTTTCGAGACTTGGAAGAAACTATATTGAGGTTGGAAGACTTACCGAGGAGTTTTTTCCGGAACATAACATCCGTCTTGTATCCGTTTCGGATAATCTTGATACGCAGGAAGGGGAAAATGAGCTTACACCTATAAAAAATCTTTTCAACGAATGGTATGCACGGGATATAAGTAAAAAGCAGCGTGTCAGCAACAGAATCAAAGGCAGTGCGGGAGTTCCGTTAAGCTATCCGCCTTACGGTTATGTTAAGGATCCTGATAATCCTCAGCGATGGATAATCGATGAAGAAGCAGCCTGTGTGGTACGCAGGATTTACAATATGTCGCTGGAAGGCTTGGGAACATTCCAGATCGCGCTTGCGTTATCCGAAGAAAAGATTTTGACACCGGTGGAATACGCCCGCAAAAAGGGCATACGAAAGCCGGGAGGAAGTTCCGGAAAATCGACAAACGATCCTTACCGCTGGGGACAGTCAACGATCGGGAAAATACTTTCAATGCAGGAATACTGCGGTGATATTATAAATTTTAAAACATATTCAGTGTCATACAAAAATAAAAAAAGACACGCAAACGATCCTGAGAACATATTAGTGTTCAGGGATGTCAACGAAGCAATTATAGATCGAACAACATTTGAAACAATACAGTCAAGGCGCGGCAAGACAAGAAAACGTACTAAGTCAGACGGAACAAGAAATATGTTTTCAGGCTTGCTTGTGTGTTCGGATTGCGGCAGAATACTGCATTATCATCATAACCGATACGGCAACAGAGATATAGAGTTCTTCAGCTGTCCCGGCGGGAATGCCGGAAAAAGAAACGACTGCTCTTCAACCCATTATATACGGGTGGATTTTTTAGAGCAGGTCGTTCTGGCGGAAATAAGGCGTTTGACAAAATTCGCATGCAGATATGAGGACGAATTTATAAAAGTCGCAAGTGAGTTTTCAAGAAAAACTTTGAATTCGCAAATCGAAGCGTACGAATCGGAAATTAAAACATTGTCGTCAAGAGACAAAGAGCTTGACCGTATTTTTGAGAGGCTCTATGAAGACAATCTTTCAGGTAAAATATCTGACGAGAGATTTCATAAAATGTCAGTGAGCTACGACAACGAGCAGACAGAGATCCGAGAACGGTTAAAGTGTGCGCGTGATTTACTCGACGGATTATCAGGAAAGGCAATCACGGCAGATAAATTTATATCCGCTGTAAGGAAGTATACAAGGGTTAAAAAACTAACTCCGTATATGCTCAGCGAGCTGATTGAACGTATAGAGGTGTATACCTCGGAAAAAACCGACGGGATAAAAAAACAGAAGGTTGTGATTTACTACAACTGTATCGGCTCGATTGAAATACCTGATGAACTGCCTATTCCGGAGCCTGATGTTGCTCTTGATACGAGAAAAGGAATAACACTTACTTACACGCCTGTTTCAGCGACAGGCTAAAAAATTTTTAGAGAGAAGAACATAAAAACAGAGTGTTCTTCAATAACCTTTCGGTTACTGTAAGAACACTCTGTATGGCTGGGGTGGCAGGATTCGAACCTACGCGTGCAGCAGTCAAAGTGCTGTGTCTTACCGCTTGACGACACCCCATTATTTACATATAAAAAATTCCGCCGCTGTGTGGCAGCCACGGAAAAGAATAATCGGCACGCAAAAAGCGTACCGGCATTATTGGGGTGGAAGATGGGACTCGAACCCACGGTCTCCAGTGCCACAAACTGGCGCTTTAACCAACTAAGCTACATCCACCATAGTGCAAAATCTATTATACCATATAAGAGGATTTTGTCAATAAAAATTTTTTATTCCAGCATAAAATCTTCCGGGCTGTAATTATCAGCAAGCTCAGAGCGCGCAGGCACACGCTTGATGGGATCGTATTTGTAATGTCTGCAGGAGTCGCGAAGTCCGGTAACGCCCCGCTTTATGCAGAGCACTTCTTTTGTCGGCTGAGTTTTTCCGTAAACGCAGTATTGGCAGGCAGGCGGAAGATTTTTGTTAAACAATGAAGCCATATAATCACCGGATATATTATAGCAGATCATCGAGGATTTTTCCAGTGCGTTTTTTAGTATAAACGGAAATTATGAATATGATTACCATTATGAGCATTGAAAGGGACAGCGCAAGTGTACCGTAGGATGGTGCGAAGCTTGCCCTGCCGCTTGAGAAAACAGAAATACTGACCCTGAAAAGCTTAAGAAATACGGCAGTGATTCCTGCGCTTATGATGCCGTGAAGTATTCGTGATACGGCAAAAGCCGTAATATTTATTTTTAACCCCCGCCCTAATGAGAATACCTGAAACCACACCGAAAGTCCCCCGAAGCCTAAAAGAAAGGAAATAATGAGGATATTGTCGGTCAGCGCAACGGCGTTTGTAACCTCAAGGATATATGCCGCATTTTTTATAAACGGCAGTTTGCAGCCGTCGATATAGGCAGTAACGGTTGAAAAGAATATAACATATGCACAGATGCCCAGCACTGCGGAGGAGGCTTCGGAAACCGACAGCACGAAATTATCTGCCGCACCCGTATAAACAGTTTTTCCCGGTGTGTCATCATTGCTTTTTTTGATAAAGAAACTGCAGATGAAAGCGAGCAGGAATGACGAGATTATATGGGCGGAGAGGAGAATATATCCCGCTTTTTTTGAACCCAATATCCCGTTTCCTACCGCTAATATTACAAAAGCCGGTCCTGCGTTTACGCAATAATTCAACATGATTCCGGCTTTTTCGGGAGACAGCTTTTTGAGAGATACCGCTTCGTTCAAAAGCTTGGCTCCTATTGGGTAGCCGCCTATAAAGCTCAAAAGCATCAGGGTAAACATTTCGCCGTTTAAATGAAATATGCGCTCGGTAACAGGCGAAATATATTTAAGCCATGAAAGAACGCCTGATTTTAAAATAAAGAGTACGCAGACGGTGAAGGGGAAAAGCGAGGGGATTATTACTCTGCCGCATAATAAAAGCCCTTCGGCAGCGCCGCGGGTACAAAGCTGCGGCTCGGAGATTATAAGCAGTATAAATGCCGCGGAAAGCAGAGCGGCTGCGGTGCTTGTGAATTTTCGCTTTTTCATAAGGTTTAAACCTCCTACAAAATAACTATATGCTTTTAAGAATTATTATAATGATAATTTCATAACATTAATTGCAGGGGAGTTGTGTAAGCCGTGTCTAAAAAATTTAAATTCAAATCTGAGAAACCGAAACCGAAATGGAAGCTTTTCGGCTGTTCTG
>USHL01000170.1 GCA_900554525.1 uncultured Oscillospiraceae bacterium
AATTCCTTTTCAAGCTTGTCGAAAACCTTGGCTGCCGGGCGGTGTTTATTAGCTTTCATTTCTGCAATTCCGGCGTCTAACAGTCTGTGAAGCTCAGTTTGACCGCAAAGCCTTTCATATGCTTCGTTGGAAAGGATAACTAAATCTCCGGTTCCGTTTTTTGTTATAAATACCGGCTCGTTGTAACGGTGGCAAAAATCAGATATGTCGTTGTAATTGTTTCTGAGATCTGAACTCGGTCTGATTGACGGCATAAGTATCACCTCGTAATTATTATATGCATATTATATCATAATATTGATATGAAATCAAGAAAGGATTTTTAATTTGTCTACAAATTTTCAGTTACTCAAAGAAATGAAAAAGCGTGTGCTCGCAAGCAATGCGTGTGTCGATTCACTGCTGTCTGTCCCGCCGGACAGCGGACGTTTCAACAATCTTCTGGAAGTCGCGCTTCAGCAGCAGGAAATGGCGTGTATAGAAATGCGGCGTTTGTATGAACAGCTGAGAACAGCGGAAAGAGATATACATACAAGGCCGTCTGACGGAAAGTTTACTGAAGTTTACGGGGAAATATCCGTAACGTGTGAGGGTTGGGTACATATTAAGCTGAATTCACTTTTGCCTCACTGCAAGGTTGTCGGCGGAACGCAGTATGTTTCAGACTGTCTTTTAAGGCTTTTAAATAAAGCTTCTGACGAAATAAAGCTTCCGTTTTTCAATAAAGCGTTTCTGGGAATTATAGAGTGCTGCCCGCTGGATTGCAGCGATGTTTTCGACCACGACAACAAGGGCTTTAAGGCAGTGCAGAATGTTTTAAAGGGCAGGCTTTTCCCGGATGACGACCGCTTTGAAATGTCCCTCGGATTATTTACCGAGCAGCGGAATGAGAGCGCCTGTCATATCTTTGTACTGCCGGATGATGAAGCCGGAATATTTACGGATATGCGGCTTTCGCACGAATTAGGGTAGGACACTTTTGTTTTAAAACAGTGAATTTTGTCCCTTTTTTAAAAACGCAAAAGTGACCTATATAAAAAGCCGCATAACAAAAGGCATTGAGAGCATTTTTGAGCAGAGAAAAAATGGGAAAAGTAGCACGGGTACGGGAGGTAGGACACTTTGTTTATGACCGATGCAGAAATAAGCCTGTTACGCCTGTGCGCGTGGTGTAAGGATTTACCTAACGATTCGGCGTTTTTAAACACGAAAGATTTAGGCTCGTTATTACTTACAAAGCTGTTATATTACAGCCGCAACGGTCAGAGTATAAGGCTTACAGATAGTGGGCGGGAGATTCTTCAAAGCATAGGCTATGTCTATGAAAAGGATAATACCGTCAGAAGCGTGGGTACACGCTTAACAAAACGCCTCAATACTTCAAACCTGATGTTATTCTTCTTCGGCGGTAAAACAGATGTATTTTGCAGCTCCGTTCCCGACCGAAACAGTCCGCTTTCATTTTTGCCGTCCTTTGCACTTAGGCGGGAAAAGAATAAAAACCCTTTAGGCACGGCACGCTTTAACGGAATGTTATATACCAAAAACACCGCCCGCGCCGTTTATTATATAACCGAGGAAAACGACGGCTTGTACCCCGAAGCCGAGCGCAATACCTTTACAATGAATATTTTAACAGGCGGCAGAAAAAGCGCCGCGGCATTTACGGGAGATAAAAGCCTTGAAAAAATAATCGAATATTCCGCACGCAAGACCACAAATTCAAGAGCGCTGCCGGTATTAAACGCCGTCCGCCGGCTGGATTGCCCGGTTACATTTTTTCCTTTGTCACAGGCGGGCGCCAGACAAATGCGTATAATATCCGTCCGCGACCACCGTAGAATTATAGCCGAAAGCATTTTAAAGGCGAAATACAAACCGTCCGAAAAGAATTATTACGACGCGGCGGAAAAAATCTTAATAGGCATAGATATGGATATACCGCGAATGGAAACGGCGGCGGAGTACGGGGTGCATATATTTTTGCTTAACTGGCAGGTAAACGCAGTAAAGGAAATTTTAAGGGGCAGAAAAGCGGTACTGCACCCTATAAGCACAAAAACCGCCGAAGAAATACTGAAGCTGCCGCCGGAGCTTTATCTGAAGACAACCGAACCGTATATAACAGAGAAAGGGGAGTATTTAAGTGCGCCCGTCAAGGATTATCGCAAAGGCTGAGGAATGGATAATTGCCTTTTATAACAAGAATAAAGAGAAATTGCCAAGATATGTTCTTATCGCCCTTATACTGCTTTACGCCGCCGGATTTTTGATCCATTCTATAACTGCAGGTCTCGCAAATGTATGGCAGGGCGGCGATGAACCGCTTTTTACGCTTGATCCGTTTAAGAACATAGCGTCTGTCTTTACTCCCGCGGGTTTCGGCGTAATAATAGCAGGCGTGCTTTTGTACTGCCTTTTTACCGAAAAGGGAAAGAGTATTTTAAGCGGGTACAAAACTGTAAAGGACAGAGAAAGGGGAATAGAAATACTGCCGGAGGGCACTCACGGCACTTCCGGCTTTATGGATAAAAACGAGCTGAGTGCGTTTTTAAACAAAGGCGGCATAAAAGAACTTGACGGCACGCTTTTCGGCAAATTTTCAAACGGGGACTATGCCGCGATGAAGAAAATACCCGGCATAGCGGAGAATGTAATGGTCTACGGCGCTCCGGGCACAGGAAAATCAAGAGGCTTTGTAATGCCGTTTGTAATGCAGGCGGCAAGACGGGGAGAAAGCCTTATCCTCGCCGACCCGAAAGCCGAGTTTTACGAAATGTACTCGGAATTTCTGCGTGAGCGCGGGTACACGGTAAAGGCATATAACCTGCTTGATCTGTCCGCGTCAGACGGCTGGAACTGTCTTATGGATACGGCGCAGGATATAAACCTTGTCCAGCGTGTCGCCGAGATAATAATACGGAATACCTCTAATGAGAATGAACGCGGGGATTTCTGGGAAAAGGCGGAGAAAAATTTGCTTATGGCGCTGCTGCACTATGTCGGGACCCTTACCTATCCCGGAACGGACAGGCTTCTGCCGCCCGAGGAAAGGAGCCTCGGCACGATTTACCGGATACTTTCCACAACCTCAGTGCAGGAACTTGACGCGCGGTTCAGGGCGCTGCCTCCCGACCATCCGGCGCTGCCGCCCTACGGGATATTCCGTCAGGCGCATAAGCAGATATGGGGGAATATAGTAATAGGACTCGGCAACCGCCTTAATGTTTTTCAGAACAAACTGGTTGACGATATAACCAAGCACAGCGAAATTGATTTAACACTGCCCGGCAGAGAAAAGTGCGCTTACTTCTGCATTATATCCGATCAGGATTCCTCGCTCGAGTTTCTGTCTTCGCTTTTTTTCTCGCTGCTGTTTGTAAAGCTGTTCGACCTTGCAAGATTACAGGATAACAGACGGCTTCCGGTGTGCGTGAATGTCCTTATGGACGAATTCGCGAATATTTCCCTGCTTGACAGCAAGAAAATATTTTCGGTGGCGCGCTCGCGCAATATAAACATACAGGCGGTGGTGCAAAGTATCGCCCAGCTTTCTGACAGATACCCTAAAAACGAATGGCAGGAGATAGTCGGCGACTGCGATTACCAGCTGTTTTTAGGCTGCAACGACGCTATGACCGCCGAGTTTATCTCAAAGCAGTGCGGAGAAATAACCGTAAGGGTCAACAACGCGAATGTTCCGGTAATGCCGACCCTTTCGGCGAAAATAAATAATTTACGGCCGTATATGCAGAACAAAATAAGCACCGGCAGACCTCTTATGATGCCCGACGAGATAAGGCGGCTTGCAAAGGACAAAGCCATTCTTTTGATACGGGGAGCAAAGCCGCTTATGCTTGATAAAATAACTCCCGAGGAGCACCCGTCCTTCAGGCTGCTTAAATACTGCAAGGCGGCGGAGCACAAACCTGAGTGGACGACAAAACAAAATAAAAATACCGGCGCAAAACCGGCACATCAATATGTATTACACTTT
>USHL01000171.1 GCA_900554525.1 uncultured Oscillospiraceae bacterium
GCGTTTTGGTCGGGGACACAGGCAAAAGTACGAAGTCCCGTATTTTTTAATCCCGCCGCAAAATCGTGAAGAATTATCAGCGGTATTCTGAGCAATGTACCCATTGAAGCCCTTAAGGCCTTTGGCGAATACGGATCGCAGCAGCCGGAGGAAAGAATCAGTCCGGCCGCCCCCAGCGCTTCGCCCGTTCGTGCTATCGCGCCTAAATTCGACGGATCCGAAATATTGTCCAGAGCCACATAACGTCCGTTCGGGTCAATGCCGTCCTCATACAAAACAGGCGTCTTGCAGAGCGCACATATTCCCTGCGGAGATAAAGTATCGCTTATCCTTGCAAAAAGCTTATCAGGCAAAAGGAAGCATTCCGCCGCATTTTCGGAAAACTTCTCAACCGTATCGTGATATTTTTCAAACGCATTATTCGAGACAATTAACTTATCAAACCCGATTCCGTTTTCAAACGCATCAGAGCATATCCGCAGACCTTCAAGCACAAAAAGTCCGTTTTCCCGGCGGGCCTTTGCCGATGTCTGCAAGGAGGAAATAAGTTTGATAAGTGAATTTTCTCTGCTGGTTATTTCCTTAAATTCTCTCAATTTTTTCACCCTTTTCAAATTTATAAAATGAAAAGTCGCCCGAGTAATAAACCCCGGGCGAAAAAATTACTTTTCGAGAGCCTTTTTAGCGGCTTTAACAAGCGTTGTAAAGCCTGCGGCATCGTTTACCGCAAGGTCTGCGAGCATTTTGCGGTTAATCTGTATACCGGCTTTGTTAAGACCGTTGATGAATGTGGAATAGTTAATATCATTCATCTTGCAGGCAGCAGATATACGTGTGATCCACAAACGGCGGAAATCACGTTTCTTTTGCCTGCGGCCTATATATGCATAGTTGCCGGATTTCATCACGGCTTCTTTGGCGGTTTTAAAAAGCTTTGATTTAGCGCCGAAATAGCCCTTAGCAAGCTTTAATACTTTCTTTCTTCTTTTGCGCGTTGCCAACGCGCCTTTAACACGTGCCATAGTTAAATACCTCCTCTTTCAAGCTTTCCTTATTTATAGGGAACCATTTTTTTGATCTTCGCAACATTCGTTACATCTGCGGTAACTGTCTTGCGGAGATTTCTCTTGCGTTTGGTCGTCTTTTTGTTAAGAATGTGCGACTTGAAAGCGTGGGCGCGCTTGACCTTACCGGTCTTTGTCAGCTTAAAGCGTTTTTTTGCGCCGCTGTGTGTTTTAATCTTAGGCATTATAATTCCTCCCTGTAAATTTAAACTACAATTACTTGCCGGATTTCGGAGCAAGGAACATAATCATATTACGCCCCTCCATTTTAGCAGCCTTTTCAACCGTGCAATAATCTGCACAGAATTCCGCAAAGCGTTTCATATTGTCAAGACCGATTTCCGGATGACCCAGCTCTCGGCCCCTAAAGCGTATCGAAACCTTTACCTTGTTGCCATCTTCAAGAAAACGGATGGCATGCCTGCCTTTTGTCTCAAAATCGTGAACGTCTATACCGAGACCTAAACGGATCTCCTTAATTTCAACGGTTTTTTGATTCTTGCGGGCTTCCTTTTCACGTTTGGCCTGCTCAAAGCGGTATTTGCCGTAATCCATAATTTTGCAAACAGGCGGCTGCGCATTCGGAGAAATACAAACTAAATCCATATCTGCGGAATAAGCGGTCTCCAAAGCTTTTTCAAGCGGCAGTATACCCAGCTGTGAGCCGTCGGACGCTATTGTGCGGACTTCCTTGAATCTGATATTTTCATTGACTGAAAGTTCTTTGCTGCTGATATTGATGCACCTCCAAAAATCGGCATATTCAAACAAAAACGCGGACGATAATCCGCCCGCGCATAAATAGACCAAACCACCGAGTTTGATTACTTATTGACCCTTTAGGACAAAACCGTGAGGGTGAGACGAATTTCGTACTGCTTTGTTGTCTAACATATTATAACATATAATAATTATTTGTCAAGCATTATTTATTCCTAATATATTCATCAATAGCCGCAGCCGCAGATTTTCCCGCGCCCATAGCGAGTATAACCGTTGCAGCGCCGGTAACGGCATCGCCGCCTGCATATACTCCCTGTTTCGTGGTCTGCATATTTTCATCAACCAACAGACATTCGCGCCTGTTAGCCTCAAGGCCGCTTGTGGTAGAGCGTATAAGCGGATTTGGAGAAGTGCCGATAGCCATAATTACCGAATCGACATCAAGAATAAATTCCGAGCCTTTGATTTCTTTAGGCCTTCTTCTCCCGCTGTCGTCCGGTTCGCCAAGCTCCATTTTAACACATTCCATACCTATAACCCGACCGTCCTCACCGGCGATAATACGAACCGGGTTGCAAAGCAGCTTAAATTCGATTTCTTCCTCCTTGGCGTGGTGGATTTCTTCTTTCCTTGCCGGCATTTCCTCCTCGCTGCGACGGTAAATTATGTAAACATGCTCGGCACCCAGACGCTTTGCCGAACGCGCAGCGTCCATAGCGACGTTCCCGCCGCCCACAACTGCCACTGAATTTGATTTCTTTATCGGTGTATCGTAATCATCCAGATATGCTTTCATAAGATTTATGCGGGTAAGAAATTCGTTGGCGGAATAAACTCCTACGCTCCCCTCGCCATCGATACCCATGAACATCGGCAAGCCTGCGCCGGAACCGATAAATACGGCCTCATATCCCATATCGATTATCTCATCGACCGAAAGAATTTTTCCTATTACCATATCGGTCATAATTTCAACGCCGAGCTTTTTAAGACCTTCTATTTCCTCGGCAACTATACTCTTAGGAAGACGGAATTCGGGTATACCGTAAACCAGCACTCCCCCGGCAGTATGGAACGCTTCGAAGACAGTAACCTTATATCCGAGCTTTGCGAGGTCTCCGGCACATGTAAGACCTGACGGTCCTGCGCCTATAACGGCAACCTTTTTTCCGTTCGGAATAATTTCCGGTATTTCCCTTTCGCAGTTCGCCATATAATAATCAGCGGCAAAGCGCTCTAACCTGCCGATACCTACCGGCTCACCTTTAATACCGCGGACGCATTTGCCCTCACACTGTGATTCCTGCGGACATACTCTGCCGCAGACTGCAGGCAGCGAGTTGGTTTCACTGATTTTTTCATAAGCCGCTTTGAAGTCGCCGTTGGCGATAAGCCCGATAAATTCCGGAATTTTCACATTAACGGGGCAGCCGGATACACAAGGCATATTTTTGCAGTTGAGACAGCGTGCAGCCTCTTTTTGTGCCATTTCGGCAGTGTATCCGAGAGAAACCTCATCAAAATTTTTATTTCTGACAAGCGGCTCCTGCTCGGGCATTTTAGTTTTATTTAAAGACATATCAGCCATTTAATGCCGCCTCCAATCTGCATGCGTGCGCCTCTTCCTCGCGGTAAAAGCCGTTCCGGCGTGCCAGCTCGTCAAAATCCACCTTATGACCGTCGAAATCAGGACCGTCGACACAGGCAAACTTGATTTCACCGCCCACGGTAACGCGGCATCCTCCGCACATACCTGTACCGTCAATCATAATCGGATTAAGGCTTACAAGCGTTTTTATGCCGTAAGGCTCGGTAGTTTTGGAAACAAACTTCATCATCGGAATAGGTCCTATTGCAATTACAAGATCATATTTATCTTTTTCTATAAGCCTCTTGAGCACGTCGGTAACAAATCCCTTTTCACCATAGGTGCCGTCATCGGTCGTAATGTAAAAATCATCTGCGACAGCGCGCATTTCATCCTCAAGAATGACTATATCACGGCTCCTGAAGCCGGCAATAACATCAGTTTTTACGCCCATATTATGAAGCGCCTTTGCCTGCGGATAGGCGATTGCACAGCCCACACCGCCGCCGATTACTATTGCCCTTTTCGGATTTCCAAATTCGGTGGCACATCCGAGCGGACCCACACAGTCTGCGATCGAATCGCCTATATTCATAGTCGCTAACTTTTT
>USHL01000172.1 GCA_900554525.1 uncultured Oscillospiraceae bacterium
AAAGCTAAATGGCATAGCTATAAAAAATAATGATATTGATGTTACAGTCAACAAGGGCAAATGGTATAAAATTGTACTGTCGGCTGACAAGACTACCGAAAGTTGTTTTGTAAAGGTGTATGACTTAAACGGTCAGTTTGTCGGTGAAACCGATAGCATAGCGTGGACTGAAAACTCGGAGCCGACATATTACTCAATCGGTTTTGCAAATAAGCAGACAGGAACGGTTGATTTTGATGCATATAGAGCATATTATCCGGCTGCGGATATTTCAACCTATACACTCAATATTTCACAGGAAACTTTGTCAATTCCAAACAAAGATACTGCAACATTATCTGCATCGGTAAAAAGCAAAGAAGGATATAATATAACAGGTGCGGCAGAGTGGAGAGTGCTGGAGGAGGATATGCAGTCTGTTATAATAACGCCTGATAAGCTTGACTCTCACAAAGCGACTATAACTCTCGGCGAGGGTGCTTCGGCAGGTGAAGCGACTGTTCAGGTTAGTATAGGCGGCTATACAAAAACCGTCAAGCTCAATATTACCGACTCGGCTGAAAGTATAAAGTTTACATCATCACAAGGAAGCGTTGCGATACCGCTTGACGAAAAATCGGTAACAACAGCTAAATACAGCGCCGCTGTCATTAACGGCGAGGGCGCAGATTTAGGCAGAAATGTGACGCTCGAAATCTATGACAGAAATAATGTGAATAAGTACACACTTCCCGAAGGCATATCATTTGACGCATCAAAGGGTATTGTAAGCGTTACGTCAGCAGCGGTTCCCTGCGTATTTACTGTCAGAGCTACAGGTGAAAGCAGTGACGGAAAAACATTGTCAAGAAGCGTTAAGGTTACTGTTCACGGTCTGTCCTTTGACTTTGGAAGCGGTGAGGACGAAAGTGTTACAGAGGGTTATACAGACGTTAATCCGTCAACCACTTATACCGAGCAGAGAGGCTACGGAATTGAGGGCAGTGTGAAGTCGGAGGGCACGCCGAGCATTGATAATGCAACATCAGATTATTTGTCAGGCGATTTTACATTTAAAGCAAAGGTAACAAAAGGAAAGCTATATAAAGTAAAGGTTGCGTTTAGCGGTGATTTGGTATCTGAATATGTAAGCGAAGCATTATCAGGTCATGAAAGAACACTTGAGGCAGAGGGCACAACGCATACGGGCTATACCGTTAAAACAGCGGAAATAACGGAACAGATATATGATATTCCTGTTGTGGACGATGTGCTTGACTTGAAATTCACGGGCGCAAAGGTTGCTTATATCACAATAGAAAAGGTTGAAAAAACCGCCGCCGAAAAATCTAATATCTGGTCTGTCGGCGACTCAACTATCGGAAACAACGGTTCGTACGCTTATAATTTAGCGCGCGACCAAGCAAACTATCCCGAGCTTACCGCGCTTGCCGATTACCATAATAACGGTAAAGGTTCAAGAAATCTGAAAACATATTATACGCAGGGCTGGCTCGATAATATTCTGATAAACATACGACCGGGAGATATTGTTACCATCGGAAATATGGGAACAAATCCCGGCGGTATGTCAGGCACACAGTTTAAAGCTCCGCTTGATTATTATGTTGACGCGTGCCTTGCAATGGGCGCAAAGGTGATACTTACAAGCTATACTCCGCACGGCTGCGTTGAGGGATATGAGTATGTGTATGATAAGACAACGCACACATTTCACGGTTGCCGTGAGGACGCGTATGACTCTTTGGGTATAAGAGTTATCTATGAGGAAAGAAAAGATAATCCCGATATTCTCGGGTTTATTGATATAGGTCTTAACGCCGATAATGCGTTTAATGAATATGTCGCGGACTATGCAAAGAACGGCTATACTGACGAAAATGCAGCGGCACAGGCAATTATTGATTGCTTCGGCGACCATAATCATTACGGAAATGCGGGACGCTCTCAGCTCGCGGGCGATTTAATGCTTAACGGCTACGGAACAACGCCGGGTATTGTGTCAGAGCTTGTAAGAGTGCTGACAGAAAGTGCAAACAGACCTTGCGTTAAAATAGAAGCGGAATATGACGATAACGGCACACTTGTCAATTTAACAACCACACCTGCAAAGGTGTCGGAGGCACAAAAGGCAGAACGCAGTAAAAATTCGCTTATTACATATTGGTATTCGTTCGAAAATATGAGACCTGTAATCAGTGAGTAATTAGTTTATAAGCTACATTCATATAAAATAAGCCGAATTTGTCGATTTGATTTGATAAATTCGGCTTGTTTATAATTTACCGTTTAATTTCGTTATTTTTGAGATTAGAATAGCAAATTCTTCGTCTATGCGTTTGAACGTATTTATTAGTCAAACCAATTTCATTTGCAATTCATCTTTCATTGTGATATATTAGTTGTATATTTAGTTTGTTTGCGGTAGAATTTTATTTCGCCATTTACACTATATAGTTTGATATAATATCAATATCGGAGGATATTATAATGAGTAGCATTACAAGAAACAATTTTTCAATACACAGTAATTTAAAGGGTAATTTACTTAAAACTGAATATCAGAAAGACGGAATAGTGTATTTTGTTAAATCGGGACGTTTACAGGTTCGTGATTTTCCTGAGAAGTGGGGAATTGAACCTGTTATTGAGGTGCTATGTTATGAAATAGGCAAGCTAATGGGATTAAATGTAGCGGAGCAAAGTCTTATTGGTATGGAGGGAATTAGATACGGTAAGAATTTCAGAACTTTGGTTTGCAGTTCTCCCGATTTCAGAAACGGAAAAACGTTAATATATTTGGCAAGTCTATATGCGGAAGATGAAAGCAATATTGATTTTGAAAAGCTTTGCAGAAACACCGGGTGCGGAAATGATTTAATAAATCTGTTGGCATTTGATTTGATTATAATGAATGAGGATAGGCATAACAGTAACGTAGGATTTCTTATGTCGGATAACGGAGAGCTTAAATTGTCGCCTATATATGATAACGGATATTCTTTGCTTTATGATGATATAAAAGGAATGTTGAATGATTTTAAATCGGCATATAGATACTGTCTTTGTAATGCACCGTTGTATGAGGAAAGATTTAATGCGGCGGAAAGAATTTTTCAGAAGATGTCTAAAATATATGCGCCGACAATTAATCTGAATATTGAAAGAAGCCAAGTTGCAGATAGGATTATGGCAGTAAAGAAAACATACAGCGAATTGGTTTATGCGGATATAAATAATATTGAGCTAAAAGATATTTGGTGGGAAAAAGTTATAGACTTTGTAATGTGGAGGATTGAATATGTTAGAGATTTACGAGATAGTGTGGCGGAATGAAAACGTTACGGGATATTTGGAATATAATACGAAAACAGATAAATTTCAAGCATATTTAAAGGATAGGGAAAATCCTAATCCGAGAGGTCTGTTTGGAATTTTGAAAATATCCGACGTTGTGGAGGATAGCCGTGTAAGGTTGTATATAAGTGATTGCGTTGTTCCGAAAACACGAGAAAATATTGATGATATATTAAAACATCTCGGCATGGGCGAATATAATCAGTGGGAGATTTATAAAAAAAATATGGGTGTTAATGTGAGTGATTATGCAAGTATCAGATTTTATAAAAATTCTGATTCAAATGATTTTTTTTATCCGATATGAGAGATGATTATGAAACTGAATTAAGTAGAAAAAATTAATATTATTGAATTATACAAGGATGAATAATTTTGCTCTTTTACCGTCAATGCAATATGGTATTTTGTCATGCTTTATTTTATCCGGTTTTATCAGTAGCTTTCGTAGATAGAATTTGCCATGCGCATGCATGAACTTAGGTATCATGGAGTAATTAAAAATTTTCCTCATTCAGTTTTTTTATTTTACATATCTATACATATGTATGACAGTTGCCTGTATCGTCCTTACAATTTTCCACTGTAGAAAGTTTTTCAGCTTGAGCAGATACATT
>USHL01000173.1 GCA_900554525.1 uncultured Oscillospiraceae bacterium
GCGCGAGCTCATCGGCTCCGGCACGCTCCTGGGCTTCCCGGTGCTGGGCAGCAACTACCCCGGCGCGCTGCTCTTCATCCTGGCCCCGGGCGGATACATCACCCTCGGCCTTGTGATGGTGGCCTTTAACGCCGTCATGAAGAAGATCGACGGCCGCCGCCGCGCCGCCGCGGAAGGGAGCGTGGCCTAAATGCAGGAAAACCTTTGGCTCATCCTGGTCGGCAGCATCCTGGTCAACAACTTCGTCATGTCCAGGTTCTACGGCACCTGTCCGTTCCTGGGCGTGTCCAAAAAAACGGAAACCGCCCTTGGCATGGGTATGGCCGTCACCTTCGTCATGGTGCTGGCCACCGCCGTCACCTGGCCGATTTACACCTATCTGCTTTATCCCAATGGGCTTTCCTACCTGCAGACTATTGTATTTATTTTGGTTGTGGCAGTGACCCGATACGTTTCGCTGGGGTCACTGATTCTAGTGGTATTGTTTTTGGCTGAAGTGATTGTGTATGGTCAGATGGGAGGATTTTCTCTGGCACAGCCAGAATTATATGAAGTGGATGAAAACGGTGAGAAAATCCCCGATAGCGATAAAGACTGCGCTCTCAGTAATTGGGAAAAGTGGACATACGAATCGGCAGTAGTGAACGAAACCGTAACTGTTCCGCTTGATTTCTTTGAGAATAAACGCGGTGATGTTGACGGTAACGGAAAAATAGAAGCGACCGATCTCGCAATGCTCAGAAAAATTCTGCTGGGTGTAGAAGCTTGTCAGAATGAATACACTGCCAATGCAAACGGCGACAGTGATATTGATTTGAGGGACTTGATATGTCTAAAAAAAAACTTGCTCGCGTGACATATACAAAATCTGAACTTTTAAGTCTGCTTTATTATCTTTCTGATAAAACGGATCATTACGCCATTGGCGTACACCTTTTTGGCAGCCTTGATGTTGACGGAGGTATACAGTCTTTTAAAGACCGTTTCTCTGAAAAACCGGCATATATTGACTTTGATATGAATGCGCTTGAATATGCCACGGAGGAATCAATGACAGAGGCTGTCAATGAGCTTACCGCATTTGCGCAAAGCGGCGGCTTTGTTGCGATAGCAGATCATTGGCTGACGCCTTTGACAAATTATACGCAGCACCCGAAAAACGATGGCGCAAATGACAGCCGTACACTGCTTACGCAGGAGCAATACCGTGAGGTTATGACAGAGGGTACAACGCTGAATCAAAACTTTTTAATGGAGCTCGAAATAAAAGCGAAATTTTTGAAAATGCTTCAAGAAAACGATGTGCCTGTTATATACCGTCCTCTGCACGAAGGCAATGCTAATTGGTTTTGGTGGGGTATTAACAAGGAAAACGGTATTACCGGCGCTGATGTTGCGGAGCTTTACAGATATGTTCACGATTATTTTGCCGTAAAGCACGGTCTTGATAATATTTTGTGGGAGTTTTGCACTGCTGTTGCGGGTTATGATAAGGAATCCTGCGACTGGTATCCCGGTGACGGTTATGTTGATATTCTTGCAACTAACTGGTATGTAAGCAACAGTCCCGATTATAACGAGGTAGACGATCCGACTGTCGGTAAGTTCAATAGCTTTTATACCGATGCAATAGAAAAATGCGGCAGTAAGCCTTATGCAGTTTCGGAATACGGCGGAGACGCTACCTATAAAATAACCGAGCATTCGCTGAAAAAATCGTTGGAAATCGTGGAAGCGCGTATCGACCGCGGTGCCAAGGTGGCTTATGTGGGCCCATATTTTTACTATAAGTACGACGAATTAGGCACAGAGCTTACACCGCGTGTTATCACATTAAAGGAAATGCCTGATTATTGGGATAAATCAAAATCATAATTATCGGCATATATATTCAATATTGTGCTGTTTTATTAAAACAGTATTAGCCGCCTGAGGTAAAAGCAATACGCATTTACCTCAGGCATATAAAAATTTTAAACGTTATATTCAGATAATATTAGGATAATTTTAAAACGGTTATCTACATTTATTGAAAGGTGAAATTAGACGTAATGATAAAACGTATTGCAAATTTCATTATTGCCGTATTGCTTATAAGTATCTTGGGCGGCACATATCTTATGTCTTTTCCGGCTTTTGCAGAGAATGTGAAAGCAAATAATGAAGAAATCCTGCCGAATGCAGGTATTGATTACAGCACATATCAAATTGCTTATGCAGATTTGGCGCCGGCTGAAAGTGATATACAGACATCCGGTGATAAAATAATTAAACTTAAAAATAGCTTTACAGCAGTATTTAACGTGCCGAAAAACGGTAAATATGAGTTGCTTTTAAAATATAAAAGCAAAGATACGGAAAATGCTGTTGTAAGTTTTGAAATAGATAATAAAATACCGTTTGAGAATGCGGAAAGGCTTAACTTTCCTGTATATTGGGTAAATGACGGAGAATGCCGTACAGACGGCAAGGGCAATGAATTTTCGCCGAATCAGATAATTTATGACGGTTTTGTAAGCGTAAAGGCAAGGGATTATTCCGGTCAATATGAAGCTCCGTATTTATTTGCACTTTCAAGCGGCGAGCATACGCTTACCGTTACAGTGAAACAGGGCGACATAGATATTTCCGAAATAGAATTGTTAAAGCCGGATAAAGCGGCGTCGTATACAGCGCCTGCCGATAATAAATACAATACGGCAAATACTGAGCCGATTGTGCTTGAAGGCGAAAAGGCATTTCTTAAAAACAGCCGTTCACTTATTCCGCTTTCCGACGGTGCGAGCGCGGCAGTGAATCCTGCCGAACCGGGAAAAACAAAAATGAATTATATAGGCGGAACAAACTGGCAGCGTCCCGGCAGCTTACTTTCGTGGGATTTTTATGTAGAAACAGCAGGCTATTATTCCTTGGCATTTCTATATCGGCAGAATTATAATTTGGGCAGCGTTTCTTACCGCAGCTTACAAATAGACGGTAAAACACCCTTTGAAGAGGCAGAACGTGTAAAGTTTTTTTATACCTCAAAATGGACATATATGAATTATGCCAATGGCGAAAATCCGTATTGGATATATTTGGACGCCGGAAAACACACGCTTACGCTTACTGCAACCATAGGTGAAATTTCGGACATTTATCTTGCTTTAAAGGATACCACTGCATTGATGGGTGATTTGTATGTGGATATTACGAAGATTATAGGAGAAACAGTAGACGTTTACCGCAGTTATGAGTTATTCAAGCAAATTCCCGATTTTAATGAGAGGCTGACAAAGGCGGCTGAAAGCTTAAATGCGATTGCAGATAAGGTTGAAGCTTTGCAGGAAAAAAAGAGCGGTTCACAGGTTTCTATTATGCGTAATGCGTACAGAGTGATTAAGCAGATGCTGGATCATCCTTATACTGCGCATCGTTATAAATCCGATTTTTATGACAGTTTTACAAATTTGAGTGCGTTAATGGGCGAAATTACAAATATGCCGCTTGATATCGACCGCATTTTTATCAGCGCTTACGACGGAAAAGAAGCTGAATATTCGGCTCCTTTTGCGAAACGTGCAGCATTCTCTTTAAAAAGATTTTTTTATTCCTTTACAAAGGATTACAGTATGAAAGCCGATGACGAAGAGGATTCTCTTACTATATGGGTGAACTGGGGACGTGATCAGGCGCAGGTTCTTAACAGTCTGATTCAGGATAGATTTGTACGTGATACCGGAATAAAAACAGATGTACACATTGTAAATGCCACGCTGATTCAGGCCGTTCTTGCAGGAGACGGACCGGATGTAATGGTACAGCTCACCCGAACAGAGCCTTTAAATTATGCTATGCGCGGTGCGCTTTACGATTTGAACAATTTTGATGATTTATCCGAGGTTCTGAAACGTTTTAATGAAGGGGCGGACATTCCTTACAGATATGAAGGCGGTCTGTATGCATTGCCCGATACGC
>USHL01000174.1 GCA_900554525.1 uncultured Oscillospiraceae bacterium
CCTCGACGGTCGTAAGGTAGTCCGGCGAAAGCTTATCCCCGAGGCTGGCCGCCGGCACAAGGTAGGGCAGCTTTCCGCCCCAGACGTTTTCGCAGTCCTCGGTTTTTCCGGAGGAAATCGCGTGGTATACCGCCAGCGCGGGCTTTCCGTCATAGGTAACCATATATCCCGCCGTATCCCGCACGGCTGCTCTGATCTTGTCGCAGTATTCGTCGGCGTTGTCGCCCCACCGCTCCCGCGCGGCCTCCTCGGTTGTAAAGCTCTGGTCGGTGGTATGGTCGTTTGTGATATCATAGCCCTTGCCTGCGTTCTGGGAACGGCGGTAGCAGGCATAGGTATATGCCGCCGTCGCCTGAGCCTTAAGCGCTTCTTCCTCGTAAAGCGCCGGCATCTCGGCTGCTACCACGCCAAAGATATAGTCCCCGGTGTCTATTTCGTTTACCTCGCCTGTTTCGCAGTCAAGCACCCTGAAGCTTTCCGAAACCGCGTCCTCGGCCTCAGGCAGGATGACCTGACCGCTCATAGCCGAAACAGCCGCAGGCTTTTTCATTGCCGCCAGCGGAAGCAGCAGCATAAACGAAAGAATTATCATCGCCGACCAAAGTATTTTTTTCATATTCTGCCTCTTTTTCTGATATAATGGTTGACTTTTGAAATGCCGCAATATAAAATTGATTTATATTGACATTAAATTTTATGTCCTTGGAGTGTAAAAAATGAAATATGAAAAAATAATCTTATTTTTTTGTATTGCGCTGCCGCTCAGCGTCTCTATGCGCCTGCTCCAGCTTTTTTTCACCGTGGAGCCGGAAACCGGCTTTTTCAAGCCGTATTATCGGACTCCCGGTATCCTTCTTTTGATTGTGATACTTGCTTTCTGCGCTGTGACGGTAATCCTTTCCTTTACCTCTCACCGCAATCCGGAGCATCCCCCGAGGGTTAATCCCCTGCTTTCCGCCGCGTCGGTATTTCTGGCGCTCTCGGTCTGCTATGAGCTGTTCCACGAGGTCAGCTCTGCGTCGGTAAAGCAGTGGCAGTCGGCTCTCCTCATACTGACAGGGCTCGCCGCCGTCTTTTTCTTCATTTTCTATGCGGTTTCGCCCTATGTCGGTTTCAGTCTCCCGCGCCTTTGCGCCGTCCTGCCCGTAATCTACTTCATTATGCGGATAATCTGCTCCTTTACCGCCATCTCGTCGTTAGCGCTCATCAGCGATAATATTATGGTAACAGCCTGCTACTGCCTTATACTGCTGTTTATGCTTTCCTTTGCAAAGCTCTGCAACGGCGTAGACACGGAATATAACTTCCGCAGGCTGCTTGCCTTCGGGCTTTCCTCGGTGATACTCTGCGCCGCGCAGTCTATACCTCACATCGCCTTCAATCTCGCGACCGCCGGCGGATACAACCATACGTCGGGTCCGGCTAATGTCTCGATTCTGGCGGCAGGGATATTCATCGCCGTCTTCACCTTTTCCCACTTTTCCCGCAAAAATCTGGATTTGGGTGAAACGTCATGAGAATGCGCCGAAAGAAACATCTCGACGAGCGTCTGGCGGCCGTTTCGGACCGCCTTTTTATAAGCGATACCCAAGACCTCAACTTCAACACCTCCGTCCTGAAAAAGGAATATATAGACCTTGACGGCTGGTTCGGGCGCCGCGCGCCGTATTATCTTGAAATAGGCTGCGGCAAGGGCGGCTTCGCGGTGCGCTTTGCTCTGGAAAACCCCGGCGTCAACCTTATCGCCGTCGAAAAAAACGCCAATGTTATCGTCGAGGCCTGCGAAGCGGCAGAAGCCGCCGGAGCAGATAATCTCCGCTTTATAAAATGCGGCGCGGAATATCTTGAAAAATACCTGCCTTCACACATCATCGAACGCATATTTCTCAATTTTTCCTGCCCGTTTCCCAAAAACAAATATGCCTCGCACCGTCTGACCCACCCCCGCTTTCTTGAAATCTATAAACGGCTTATGGCAGACGGCGCCGAAATACATCAGAAAACCGACAACGCGGGGCTTTTTGAGTTTTCTCTCGAAACACTGTCAGGGGCCGGCTTTGCATTTAAAAATGTCTCGCTCGACCTGCACCGTTCTGACTTTGAAAATAATATTGAGACGGAATACGAACATAAATTTGCCTCTGCGGGGCTTCCCATATACCGGCTCGAAGCCTTTTTAAAAACAGATGACGGAGAATGATATGACCGACTTTCACCTTGAAAAAATCGCGCCGGCCTGCGCGGAGTTCGGCGCCGGGCTGACGCCCGAAATAATACGGCAGCTTAATATTTACGGCAGTCTCCTCCTCGAATGGAACAATAAGCTCAATCTTACTGCCATTACCGAGCCCGAGCAGGTACTCTACAAGCACTTTTACGACTGCATACTCTTCCTTAAAAATGTCCGCGTACCGCAAAATGCGCGGCTTATAGACGTCGGCACCGGCGCCGGTTTCCCGGGTCTGGTGCTTAAAATCGTCCGCCCCGATATTGAAGCAACCCTGCTCGACAGCCTGAATAAGCGGCTTGTCTTCTTAACCGAAGTCATCGCAGAATTGGGGCTTAAAGATATCTCTACCCTGCACATGCGCGCCGAGGACGCCGGAAAATCGAGGCAGCTGCGCGAAAGCTTTGATATTGCCTGCGCGCGCGCCGTGGCGGCACTGCCTGTCCTTTCAGAATACTGTCTGCCGCTTGTAAGAAAAGGCGGACTCTTCGTTGCTATGAAGGGTCCGTCGGCCGCGGAGGAAGCTGCGCTTTCCGCAAACGCCGCCGAGATACTCGGCGCCGGCCAACCTGATATTATATGCGAAACCCTGACCGGAAATGAGCAAAGAGCCTTTGTTATCTTCAAAAAGATTTCGCAAACTCCGACAAAATATCCGAGAAAACCCGCCGATATTTCAAAACAGCCGCTTTAATGCGGCTGTTTTTGTTATTAAATGTCAATTGTTGCGATATGTTTTGCTTTACAAAGCAGCAGAAATATGTAATATTATAAACGTACCGGACAAAACCGCATGCTTTAAGGAGACGTTGAAATGAATATTACGGAAAAAAAGCTGCTTATGCTTAAGCCCTCGGAAATAAAGCTGTCTCCCAACCAGCCGCGCAAAAGCTTCGACCAATACGAGCTCAAGCTGCTGGCCGACAGCATATCCTCTAACGGCATAATACAGCCGCTATCGGTGCGCAAAACCGAGGACGGCTACGAGCTGATAGCAGGTGAACGGCGGCTGAGAGCGGCGGTGATGGCGGGGCTGCGCAGGGTTCCCTGTGTTCTGCATAAAACCGACAGCGAGACGGCGGCAGTCTTTTCGATTATCGAAAATCTGCAAAGGAGCAATCTGACCGTCTTTGAGGAGGCTCAGGGCATCGAACGCCTTATAGACGAATACGGCCTTTCTCAGGGAGAAGCGGCGGCAAGGCTGGGCATAGCGCAGTCCACCCTTTCCAATAAGCTGCGCCTGCTGCGGTTGAGCGATACGATACAGCAGCGCATAATCTCCGCCAGGCTCACCGAACGCCACGCCCGCGCACTGCTGCGGCTGCCCGACGAGGCCTGTGAAGAAGCGCTCGACTATATCATCGCCAACGGCCTGACGCTTAATCAAACCGAGGAGTACATATCCGAGCTGCTGGCTCCAAAGGAGGAAAGCGAACCGTTACCAGACACCGAAGAGCCGGTCCGCAAGGCGGCAATAGGCGATGTGCGCCTTTTCTCCAACAGTCTTTCAAAGCTGCTCGACACCCTGCAAAGCGCGGGAATCGACGCAAAATCACGCAAATACGAAAACGACCGGTATATTGAATTCAAGGTTCGTATCCAGAAAAAGAGCGTTGATACCGAACGCTTCAAACAGTTAAAAATCTGTTAAAGCCGCACCTCCCCTGTGCGGAAATACGGCAGCCTCCGTATTGCCTTTAACGGTTTTT
>USHL01000175.1 GCA_900554525.1 uncultured Oscillospiraceae bacterium
AGTGCCTTAAGCATTGACATCACAAATTATAATTGCAACGTGGCACTTTTCGAAGATATTTTTCTTTATTTCGGAATAATCACATGAACCCTTAACCGTACAGATGATTCCCACGTTTTCACTGTGTCCGCTTTTCGGCGGAATAATATCATAATTAACAAGAAAACCCTCTGCTTTTTTCAAAATATCAAGAACGGATTCGATATCTCCTATATTGCTCAGCTCAATATACAGGTTATTTAGATTTTTTCTCTTTCTTTCAAGCCTGTTCAAAAAAGTAACACTGAAAAAAGCTATGACGGTTGCCGTAATCGCACACGAATAAAAACCGTATCCGATAGCAATTCCCGTTGCTGCAGTGGCCCACATTCCCGCGGCGGTAGTAAGTCCTGTTATTACTGTGCTGTTTCTTATCAATATTGTACCTGCGCCGAGAAATCCTATTCCTGATATAACCTGTGCGGAAAGTCTGGCCAAATCGCCCTGCGAACCCAATATGTTGTTAAGAAAAAGACTCGTAAGTGAAGTCGTTGCGGCTCCTACACAAACTAATATATGAGTGCGAAGTCCCGCCGCTCTCCCGTGTCTTCCGCGTTCGGAGCCTATTATTCCTCCCATAATCGCCGCGGCGAACAGACGTATAACCACAGATACTTCGTTAAACTGAATAAATAGCTGCTGTAGAATATCTTTCAAAAAAATCACCAAAAACAATCATATATTCTAAATAATTACCCGTAAGTAAATTTTATAAGAAGTCCTTATTTGCCAATTAGCGAAACCATTTCAGTTATCTTCTTTATTCAAAAGTAAATATTTTTTTGAGCTGCGGCTGAACACCGGTATCAGGATCGGTTTCCATAACCATCACGTCCTTCATATATTTATTCCAGCGTTCGACAACCGGGCTTTCTTTTTGAACTCTTGCGGCAAATTCCACACCCTTTTCGCATTCATAATATCCGAACAGTTCATTCCCGGTATTCCAGATTGTATAATTTTTTATTCCTGCCTTTTTTAATACCTCAAGCATTTCAGGCCATATCTCATTATGCCGTCTTTGATATTCCGAAAGCTTGCCTTCTATAATCATAGCTTTCCACGCATATTTTTCCATAATAAACTCCCTTCTGCCGCTGAAGCATCAGCACAAATAAGTTATAAAATCTCCGACAGCAACCGACATAAATCAAACTTATATATTTAAAATCCGCCTTTCATTTGCATAAAAAGCGAGTCTAAGATCGCCTTTATAATGTATTTGATGTGATTTTGCGCTGTTTTCTCCCAAAACAGTATCTGCCCGCTTTTCTGCTATTAAGATCTGCTAATGCGATGCCTCAGTTTCACTGCTATATCTTACTTTCCTGTACCCTTCCGCTGTACACATATCTGAACAATAGTCTCAGCCGGTATCAAAAATTATCCGAAAAAATTTTTTCAAGCTGATTTATCCGCGGATACGGGGTTTAGGAAGACTTTATCTCATATTTTTTCGACGCCGAAAAAAATATCCGTATTTCACAAATACATTTCTCATTAATATTTATTCATTTAAAACAATAAAATTGCTTGACTTGTCTAACCTTGTTTCTTCTTGATATCTTCTATATTCCTCGGCGACATAGGTTCTGTCGTCAATATGCGTCATCGCCTGCGCAGGCTGCTGGTAGTATTCATTATGGTCTATGATAAAATGCCTGTAATCTTTCTTTTTCAGTGTTGACCATATTGCCGCGTTAGAGCCGCTTCCCAAATAAAACTGATTATTGCGTATAGTACAATAAACTGCATTCTCTGCCAGATCCTCTTCCTTGTACCATATCAGAACAAAAACACAGGCACTGATATTTTCAATTTTTTCGGTTCTCCGCGGATTGCCTTCTCCCTGCAACGTAAAGGCTCCGCCCGCCTCCATACATCTGTTTTTTTCAAAAACGACATCCTTTGAAACAGGTCCTCTCCACTCATAGGCTGCAAGCCCGCAGCGAATGAATGTGTTTTGCCTGAATATTATATGTTTAGGTATATGTTCACAGCTGTTTCCCTGATGAGTAACTCCTGAGTCATATATATCTTCGAATATACATCGTTCGACAAGGCAATCTCTCGCTCCGTTCCAGAATTCTACCGCGTTGCCGAGTCTTATTTTATTTTCAAGATCAAAAATGCCTCCTCCAATACATCTGAATCTGCAGTTTATAATATGTATTCTTTCGGGATTGGTAGCAGCAAAGCCATGCACGCCTCCTTTTTCAAAGGTTATGTTTTCTATAATCACATCGTGCTGTGCAGTTACTATTTTCATTTTTCCCCAAAAAACAAGCTCTATGGAATTGTATATTTTTGCAGGATTTTCCTTTGAGAAAAGATATACCGTTCCGTTTCCGTTATGAGGTAACTTCCGCATACTGTATCCTAAAGTATCGCAAGTCCATTCTCCCTGTTTCTTAAGACTTTTCATTTCCCAGCGCAGATTACCGAAGCATATGCCGTCGTCAAAAACTATATTGCATATTTCGCTCGGAAGCTCGCCGGTAAACCGCCATATATTCGGATATTCCTCCTGCCATTGTTCCGAATCACAGGCTTGGACAGAAGTATTGACAACCGGATTTGCGCCTTCGCCGTAAGCGCCATAAGTTATAGGCTTACCTGATTCACCGCTTTGCAGAAAAAGCGGTGTTCTGATAACAGTTCCTCTTTTAAAAAGAACGGTATCGCCTGCGTTTAATTTAATTTTATCGATACTATGCAAAGGGTTTTCCTGCGTCAACCCATCGTTACCGGCAATTTTACACCCTGCGTCAACATAATATGTCATCTAACGTTTTGCCTCCGTATATAACCGCCTAATTCACAGCAGTAATTCAATATTATTTATATTTTATTACATCATAAATGCCGCTTTCAAGCTTCTTTACAGATGAGCCTATACCAAGCTCCTCATCCTTGAAGGTATAGTTTATAGGTAGTCGGATAAATCCGCTCAAGGTCACAGGCGCAGAAACCTCTAACCGAACATTTTCTCCTTCCTTTTCCCAAAAAACTCTGATTTCACCCTCGTTTGCTTTGAAGCTACCATCGGCAAAATCAATTCCGTCAATAAACTGCGGCGCAATGTTCAGCCTTTTTTCGGGTGCAAAGTAATCAATTCCGGCAAGCCAGCGGTGGAACCAATGACTTACATCCCCCCAAAACTGATGGTTCCGTGAATCGACCCATTTGGTTTCAGGCTTCATAAAATTTTCCCAAAGCGCAGTCGCGCCCATATCCAAAAGCCAGCCGAATGACGGGAATTTCGGCTGCGTTATCATTTTATATGCAAGATCTGCATAACCGAAGGCGGCTAATACATGGAACAATACTCTTGCCCCATGCACACCGACATCCATAACGCCGCCGTCACGCTGAATAATTTGAAGCAAACGGGAAAATGCCGCGCTTTTTTCTCCAGGTTCAAATATATTATAGGCTATTGCCATCGCCTGTGAGGTCTGGCAATTTCCCAAGGCTGTCATAGTATTTAAATCAAGCAGCCTTTCTCTTGCAGCGCCTTTGAGCCGTTCTTTAAGTGCCGAAGCAAAATCCGACTGAATAGGCTTATTTATTGCCTTAAACATTCTTACGGCCTTTTCACACATATCAACGGAAACTGCCGTATCTGTCATCTCAAGCGGCGCTTTATATCTCCAGGCGCCTCTGCCTACGTGACTCCAATCACCCAAGCCGTAACCGATAAGGCCGTCGTCTCTGATTTTACCCGAAAGATAATCAAGATACCGGATTATCGCATGTGAATTTTCCTCAATAACCTTAGTATCGTTTCTGTATTTCCAAATATAATAAGGTATCAGTATTACCGCTCTGTCCCATGCAGGACCGTTAAGACAGTCGTAAGTATGGTCACCTATAGGGATTAT
>USHL01000176.1 GCA_900554525.1 uncultured Oscillospiraceae bacterium
ATTCTTTTTCATTTTCAAGGGAAAGTATCGCTCTGTAAAGCTTTTCTACCCTTGCTTTATCAAGCTTATGCATATCAAGGCACTCCCTATTCATAATACTTTATCATTCTAACACATCAGCGTGCTAAAGTCAAGCTGAAAATAAAAAATCCGGCAGGATTGCTCCCGCCGGACCAAAAGCGATATTCAAATTACATAAGACTGCGATAGATTTCCGCAATCTCCTCTTCGCTTGTCTCTCTCGGATTTCCGGGACGGCAGGCATCCGCATAAGCGGATTTAGCGAGCTCCGGAATATCCTCTTCCTTAACGATACCCTTAAGAGTAGTCGGGATTCCGACATCCTCAGCCAGTTGGCGAACTGCGTCTACCGCCGCCTTGCGGTATTCTGCCTGAGACATTTTCTCGGTGCCCTCAACACCCATAGCGCGGGCGATATCGCGGTACTTTTCGCCGGTATAGTCAGCGTTGTAAGCCATTACGGCAGGCAGCAGAATAGCGCAGGCCTTGCCATGCGGAGTATCATAATAAGCCGAAAGAGTATGCGCCATAGAATGGTCTACGCCGAGACCGACATTTGAAAAGCCCATTCCGGCGACATACTGACCGAGCGCCATGCCGTCACGGCCGGACTGCTCGTTATTTACGGCAGCGCGCAGCGAACGCGCGATTATTTCGATAGCCTTGATGTGGAACATATCCGAAAGCTCCCAGGCGCCCTTGGTTATATAGCCCTCGATAGCGTGAGTCAAAGCATCCATGCCGGTAGCAGCGGTAAGCGACTTAGGCATAGTAGCCATCATATCAGGATCGACAACAGCAACAACCGGTATATCATGAGCGTCTACGCAGACGAATTTGCGCTTTTTCTCGACATCTGTGATAACATAGTTAATGGTAACCTCAGCCGCGGTACCGGCGGTAGTGGGAACTGCTATAATCGGAACACACTTGTTCTTTGTGGGGGCAACCCCCTCAAGAGAACGCACGTCGGCGAACTCGGGATTAGTGATGATAATGCCTATCGCCTTTGCGGTATCCATCGAGGAGCCGCCGCCGATAGCCACAATACAGTCAGCGCCGCAGGCCTTGAATTCCTCAACGCCATGCTGTACGTTTTCAATAGTAGGATTGGCCTTTATATCGGAATAAAGCTGATAAGCAATCCCGGCTTCATCAAGGATGTCCGTTACCTTTTTGGAAACACCGAATTTGACAAGATCCGGGTCAGTGGCGACAAAAGCCTTTTTAAAGCCGCGGCTTTTGATTTCTTCCGGTATCGCGGAAATCGCGCCCGCGCCATGATAAGAGGTCTCATTAAGCATAAATTTGTTCATAACATTCACCTTTCAATAAAAAATTTATTTATTATCATCTTCCGATGAAATATCATTATTCTGCAAAGCTTCAATAACCTTACGCGAGGCTTCATAAACCGAGTTGACATTTTTTTTGTCCTCAAGCACCGTATCCGACACACGTCTGCAGGAAATTTGCAGGCCTTCGGTCAATTTGCCGAACTGCTCATTCTCGGTAGCGGCATAGAAATCCTCGCCCAGCTTATAAGGCTCTCCCTCAAAAATACTTCCGCTTTCGGAAAGTCCGCTCAGATAATCGTAGGACTCGCTGTCGGTTATAAAGAGCAAGGCGTTTTGATCTCCTGCTATTATCGCCTGCAGCTTGGTCATCATAGTATATTGGTACTGCCCTCCGCTCTTATTGTCAAAGCTGCAGTTAACTACCTGCACATGCACCTCGCCGTCGCCGTTGACATCATCTGCGAAGGACTCAATATATTCTCCGATAGGAGCGGTTTGCTCGTCCATTACAGGTGTATAGGTAAAATATACCACCTCGAGGTCATAATGCGTACGTGTTGCACACTGGGTTATCAGCACCGCCAGCACGACGGTTATAGCCGTTACCGCGATAACATACCATTTATACTGAAACCAGAAATTATCCCATTTTTCCTTTGGCGTAGTAGGCTTGATCGCAATCTCGCTGGGCTTGGGCGGCGCTTTCATTTCGCCGTGCTGCATCTTTTTTAAATCGAGAAATTCCTGCCTTGCCCGTCGCTGCTCTTCAAGAATTTCATTTTTCTTTTCTTCTGACATTAATTCACCCTCTGCGCCCCGTCATTCAAACAAGTTTAATTTAATATAGCACCGCATCTGACTTCAATCAAGTGTTTATTCTTAACATATATGTAAACAATTTTTAAATAATCAGCAAAAGCTTTTTACCGCGCTGATTATAAGCTCCACACATTTTTCAAGACCCAGTACACCGCTGTTGAGACACAGGTCGTAGTTGTGCGGATCGCCCCATTCCCGATCGGTGTAATGCTTGCAGTAGACGCGGCGTTTCTTGTCCTTTTCGGCCAGACGCTGCTCCGGCTTTTTCTCACTCTCACCGTAAAGCCTTACAATCCTTTCAGCGCGCGATGCCTTGTCGGCATAAATAAAGGTATTGAAACAGTCGTCACGGTCCTTAAGAATATAATCGGCGCAGCGTCCGACTATAACGCAGGGCGACTGTGCGATATCAAGTATGACCTGCCGCTGAGCACAGAAAATAAGATCCGAAACCGACATACCGTTTTGCGAAACGTTCATACCCTGCGCCATCGCAAAGGAAAAGAAGCTCTTAAAACCGGAAAACTCACCGTTTTCTTCAACAAAGGATTTGTCAAAGCCGGTTTTTTCGGCAACATTGTTGACTATTTCCTTATCATAATAAGGTATGCCGAGCTTTTCGGAAAGCATTTTTCCGACGGTGCGGCCCCCGCTTCCGAATTCACGGCTTACGGTAATTATTCTTTTTTCCATCTCAAATACCTCCTGCATTTTATTTTTTGGAATCGTGGAGATAGATTGTACGTGAATTTCTGTGCATATATACGTTCAGCACCAACCCTATTCCGAAATAAAGGCAAAGCATAGATGTGCCCCCCGCGCTGAAAAACGGCAGCGGTATTCCGATTACCGGCAGCAATGAAACGCACATGCCGATATTTATGACCATCTGCGCGAAAAGCATCGAAAACATACCGACACATATAAGCTTTCCGCTGTCCTTCGACGAAAGCCGCGCTACCCTGATGCATCTGAAGCAGATCGCCGCGAGCAGAAGCACAACCGCCATACAGCCTATAAAGCCCAGTTCCTCGCCTATACTGACAAATATAAAGTCATTCTGACCGTACGGAACCCCGCCGACCTGTGTAAGATCTCCGTTCAAATATCCCTGACCGGTAAGTCCGCCGTTAGCCAGAGCTATCCTGCCGCGCCACTGCTGATAACCGACACCCTTTATATCGGCGTCTATATCAAACATATTTATGATACGGCTGCGATGATCATCGTTAAGCACAAAGAAGTAGATAATCGGAGACGCCACCAGCGCCGCGGAAAAGGCGCACAGAAAATACTTCCAAGACACCCCCGCCGCCCAAAGCATAAACAGCACCATTACTGCAAAGATAAGCGCCGTGCCGTCATCGCCCTGAAAATGTATCAGCAGTACCGGAAAAGCGCCATGCAGGCAAACCGGCAGCAAATATTTCAACTTATTTATATTAGGCTTTACATAGCTTAAATGCGCGCTGAAGGTCACAATAAAACAGATTTTCAAAAGCTCTGACGGCTGGAAGGTAGTTATTCCGAGATCGAGCCAGGCTTTGTCGTCTGTGCCCTCCGGCGCGAAGCCGATAAAAAATGTCAGGAGCACGGGAATTACTCCGAGCGCCGCCGCCAAATACCAGTGTTTTAAAATTTTCGAATAATCAAACGCCGAAATTATCAGAGCCGACAATACTCCTATAACCATACAAAGAGCCTGAACTATTACCGGCCGATAATTTTCCATATAATATGTAGCGGAAAAAACCGCTAAGCATCCGTACGTG
>USHL01000177.1 GCA_900554525.1 uncultured Oscillospiraceae bacterium
GATATGCTGGAGCTGAAGATGGGACTCGAACCCACGATCTGCTGATTACGAATCAGCTGCTCTACCAACTGAGCCACTTCAGCACTTGCTTAAAAATTATACCAACAACTGAGCATTAAGTCAAGCATAAAATATCAAAAGGAGGAAAAACAATGGCCGAATCTATTAACCGCAGGATCGCACGCTGCCGTAAACTGGCAGATCTCACACAAACCGAAGCCGCAGAAAAAATGGGTATGAAATGCAGTACATATTCACAAATGGAACGTAAAGGCAATATCAGCGCCGACAGGCTTTTAAAGCTTGCGCAAATTTTCGGCGTTCATCCTGACGAGCTGCTTTACGAAAAGAAATCTACCGCCCCAACCGTTTCAGCCGATACGTTATCTGAAACGACAGCATCTCATCCTTCTGTTATCCAGCCGGATGAATTTGATGACGGCAGACCGGTCTTTATAATTTCTAAAAAAGAGGAAAATCTGCTTAAAATCATCCGCAATCTTCCGAAAAACGCACGCGATGATGTTATCGCGTTTATTGAACAGAAATACAGGGAAAACAAATAATAAAAAGAGACATTGCTCTGCAATGTCTCTTTTTATTCGTTATTAAGGCGGTAGGAAAGAGTCATCAGGCTATCGCCGAAATGGACATTTTCAACCTTTATATCAGGGTATTTCAAAGAAAGGTCGTAATGACTGAAATTCCAAAAGCCCTTAATACCAAGTCTTACAAGCTGTTCAGCCATTTGCTCTGCCGCATTTTTCGGTATGCAGAGCACCGCCGCTTCCGGAAGATTTTCCCGGCAAAATTCATCTATATCGGCAGTACTGCGTATCGGCATATTTTTAATTACCTGCCCGACCAGAGATTCTTTACTGTCAAAAAGTCCAATCAGTCTGAATCCCTTGGATTCAAAATTTATATGAAGCGTTACGGCACGCCCTAAATTTCCGATACCTATGAGAATGGCTGTTTTAAGCTTATCAAGCCCCAATATTTTCCCTATCTCGGTTTGCAGCAGTTCAATATTATAGCCGTAGCCCTGCTGACCGAAGCCGCCGAAGCAGTTGAGGTCCTGACGTATTTGGCTTGCCGTAAGTCCCATACGCTCCGAAAGCTCGCGGGAAGATATCCTTGTCATGCCCGCAGCCTTAAGCTCACCTAAAAAACGGTAATACCGCGGAAGACGCTTTATTACGGAATTAGATATTATGCCGTTACTCAATTCAATCACTCTTTGATATCAGTTTTTATAATTATAATAAATCATTGTGAAAAAAATGTCAAGAAATTAAAAAAAGTTCTTGACAAATTCAAAAAAGCAGGTATAATAAAATAGTAATCATTACTGATTTAGGTGGTGCAATGAAAAACTACTCACGTCAGCGCGAGGCGGTTCTTTCGGTCCTGCGTTCAACCGACACACATCCGACAGCGGCTTGGGTATATAACAAGGTAAGAGAAATAATCCCGAATATCAGCCTCGGTACCATATACCGCAATCTTGCCGAACTTCAAAAAAACGGTGAGATTATCAGTATTTCGGTAGGTGACGGTCACGACCATTTTGACGGAGACCGCTCTGCGCATATACACCTTCACTGCAAGGTCTGCGGAAAAATATTTGACGCTGTGCAGGAAAATGATTACCTTTCCGAGACGGCCGAACAAAACGGATTTATTCCGGAATCTTCGGTCTGTGTAGTCTACGGCATATGCAAAAACTGTAAAAATTTGAATTTGGAGGAATTAAAATGAAAAAGTATGTATGTCTTGTCTGCGGTTACACTTATGAGGGCGAATCAGCTCCCGAGGAGTGCCCCATCTGCCACGCTCCGGCATCAAAGTTCCAGGAGCAGGCCGCCGAAAAGAGCTGGGCTGCCGAGCACACCGTAGGTATCGCCAAGGGTGTTGACCAGAGAATAATCGACGGTCTGCGCGAAAACTTTAACGGCGAATGCACCGAGGTAGGTATGTATCTCGCAATGGCGCGCGTAGCACACAGAGAGGGCTATCCCGAAATCGGTCTTTACTGGGAAAAAGCCGCTTATGAAGAGGCTGAGCATGCCGCTAAATTTGCCGAGATGCTCGGCGAGGTCGTAACCGACAGCACCAAGAAAAATCTTGAAATGCGCGTTGACGCCGAAAACGGCGCTACCCTTGGTAAATTCGAGCTTGCCAAGCTCGCTAAGCAGCTCGATCTTGACGCTATCCATGACACCGTTCATGAAATGGCACGCGACGAAGCACGTCACGGCAAGGCGTTCGAAGGTCTGCTCAACAGATATTTCAAATAATCGAAAAAACGCATAGATAATCTATTTTCGAGACATTCGCCGTTTATCGGCGGGTGTCTCTTATTCTTTATAAGTAAAAAAATAAAAAGCATACAGGCGTAAACCTGTATGCTTTTTTATTTGTTGCTATTATTATTTCTTATAAGAACATCTATAAAATCCACTATGATTTTCTTTTGTGTTTGAGTAAGAGCGGAAAATTTGCTTATTAATTCGTCCTTTAAATATGAATTTTCTCCTGTAGCTGTTCCCGTAATAAAAAAAGACATATCACAGTTTAAAATTGCGCAAATTTCCGAAAGAGTATCTAAACTGATTTTTGTAACACCTCTTTCTAACTGACTGACATAACCGACTGTAACCGATAATTTTTCGGCAAGCTGTTCTTGTGTTTGTCCGGAAGCTTTGCGCTTTATTTTAATTCTATTGCCAATAAGCTTATAATCAACACCCATAGCTATCACCTCATTTTAATTTTGATAGTTATAACTATAAAAAAGAAGACATCAATAGATATATTTATAGTTATTACTGTTGATTTATTAAAAAATATTTGCTATAATGATATCAAAGGCTATTGCTTTGCAAGAAAACCATATAAAAATTTAGGAGAGAGTAAAAAATGGGAAAGTCAAACGAATCTAATATTCAAAGCTATATGGGAACAAAAGAAACTTCTGAGCATTGGGGCGTTTCCCAAACGACAGTTAGTAAATGGTGCAGAGGAAATAAAATCCCCGGTGCAGAACAGGACAGTGCACAGAAAAGTAAGTCCTTGGCGTATACCTTATTATGCAATCAAGTCTTAAAATGTTTTTAACCAAATTAGAAAGAAGATGAATTAAATTGGAATTGCTTACAATAGCATTTATAATTTCTGTTATAGTGATAATTATAGGTATGATCATAATTGATATTGCACTACCTTTGTCAATAATGATGCTTATAGGCGGTGGTATTGTATTAATAATTAGCTTGTGCGGATTAGCTAATTGGGGAGCTGAAGAAGAAGCGGCCCAAAGAGCATCTCAACTTACAGAACTTGCAAAAAAATGTGGTGCGCCTGAATTTTGTCCTACTATAGGAACTGTTAATTCCAAATTTTGTATAGACACCGTTCACGGTCTTTTTGCTACTGAATATGTAGAAGATACTATTTCAAAGATAGTGGTTGCCCCTATATCCTATATTTTAACTTGTTCTTTAGAAGAAGAAACTGAAACTGTAAGCAATGCAAAATCCAGAACAATTGCTGGTGGGATTTTGGCTGGAACAGTAGGCGCCATTGCTGGTGCTGTTTCAGCCAAAGAACATGAACAGCCTACTGGAAATTATATATTAACGATAACAACAAATATATCTTATTTGGGAACGAGGTATTATAGTGTTTCACGGGATTTTGGGTTACAAGTGGTGCATTACCTCAAAGGGTAAATGAGCATAAGTATTTAAAGCAACAGCGTATACGATATTCAAAAATCAGATAGATTATTTTTATACTATGCAAAGCAAAGGCCATAAAAATGAAAGAAGGAAAGAAAATGAAAAGAGTGTGTGAGGAAATTTCTGTAAATTCAGATCTTCTATGATAAAGATTAAGGGC
>USHL01000178.1 GCA_900554525.1 uncultured Oscillospiraceae bacterium
GTACATATTATAAAGCCAAAGACTGGTCGCCGAAACAATTCGCACTGCAATTAAATTTCATAGATCTTTAACATGGCACAATGACTCATTGATATATACAATGTGTAAGGTGTTGTGACCGTGATTGCCTTGAGGACTTAAGGTGCTTTTTCCTGCCCGAGGATCAGGCTGTAATCAATAACGCGATAAGTGTAAAGCTTCGCTGCGCAGAAGTGCTCAATGTATTTATCGACGTTGAGCCGGTTAATTTCAACAAAGGGTTCTATTCCTGCGATCTGACTTTCTTCTTCCTCTTGGGCTTTGATGTCTTTACAGCGCCCCATTCCTGCCCGCACTGCGTCAACGGTATCTCCTCTTTCAACAAAAAGGTGATACTTTTCGGAAGCGACGGCAATGTAAGGACCTTCTCGAGCACTATGGGCGAAGATGACTGCAAGCACGACTACAAGTCGCATCGGTCCTCAAATATGCCCAAGTGTGTCGTTCAGGCAGTAGATCCGATTCCGCTGTCGGCAAGAATCGGCGAGATCCGCGACTGCTACGAAAACGTCCGCTGCATACCGAAATGCATCTGCGACTGCATCGGCGGCAACGTAGTCAGCGACCTGCAGAACGGCAATCCGACCGTTTACGTAACATTAGGCCTATTTACCATCATTCAGCTTATCCGCAACGTCCAGATGCTGATACCGGTATACGATTTCTGTATTCCCGAAAAGCAGTGTGACGATTCAACAGATCAGCCCTGTGATACCTTCAGAAAAATAAAATTCCCCACCGACGACTTTTTCCCGCCCCGTCCCTGCGATATAGGTGACTCCGACTGCGGCTGCGGCTGCGGACACCATAAGGACTGCATCTGACAAACGTTCCCTTACACGGCACTTAAAAATTCCGCCCGCGCCTTAAAAGGCGCGGGCGGAATACTGATAACGAAAGCTCAAAGGCAGCTTGTATCAAGCTTGTCAAAGTGCTTGAAAAAATCCTTTATTCCGGCAATATCCTCAGCTATCCCTCCGGCGACATTGCTTTCAAAATTTATCGGCATAACCGGATCATGGACACTGAGCCTCAGCAAAAAGAAACCGTTCGCGGTGGATATTCTTACTCCCTCGCGGTTATCGTCCGCTATTTTATAACCCGCCTGTTTTTCGGCGTATTTTATCAATTCGGAAATAACCATATTCCCGTATTCCCTGAAATCCGGCGTCAGTATTTTAAACCGCAGCTCCCTTTCTTCCGCCGGAGTTTTAAGCGGAGCCAGTATCTTTTCAATATCGTTGCCGCGTGCAAGCTCTATCACTATCTTGGTAACAAGATACGCGCCGTCGTCAAGAAAATAATTTTCCCTTAAAGCGGCATGCCCCGAGGTCTCAATAGCCAGCGGGCAGTCCACACCCGCCCGGCAAAGCTCCTCTGCCTTGTTAATGACATTCTTATAGCCCCTGCGGTAACGGTAATGCACACCGCCGAGAGTCTTTTCTATATATTCGCGGAGCCCGTCGCTGGTAACCGAATCGGTTACAACCGTTATTCCTTTTTTGCCGCCGGAAACGATATAAGATGCCAGCGCAATAAGACGGTTACGGTTTATTTCGGCGCCGTCGGCTCCCACACATCCCGCGCGGTCTACATCGGTATCAAATATTATACCCAGATCCGCATGGTTTTCCCTGACCGCTTTACATATGCTTTCCATTGCCTCGGCGTTTTCAGGATTCGGTATATGGTTCGGAAACATTCCGTCAGGCTCCAAAAACTGGCTTCCGGTTATATCGGCGCCGAGCTTTTCCAACACCTCGGAAGCATAAAAGCCTCCTGCTCCGTTGCCGGCATCAACTATTATTCTGTATCCCTTAAGCGGCATTTCCGCCTCGGTTTTGCCCGATGCAGAACAAATCATATTACGCAGCCTTGCGGCATACTGCGACATATAGTCTACCGTCTCCACGCTTCCCCGCTTTTCACAGACTATTTCCTCACCGTTATCGGCTATTGCCGTTATTTCGGAAATATCGGAAGAATCAAGCCCTCCGTCAGGCGTGAAAAATTTAAGTCCGTTTCGGTCGAACGGATGATGGCTCGCAGTTATCTGCACAGCGGCGTCGGCTTTCAAATCAACCGTTGTCATAAACATAGCCGGTGTCGACGCCATACCGCAGTCAATCACGGTGATACCGGCGTTTAAAAGCGCTTCTTTTACCTTTGCGGCAATGGATTCTCCGGTAATGCGGGAATCCCTTCCCACAGAAAAACGCAATTCGCACGGATTCTTCTCAAACTTATTTATGTACCATACCGCAAAGGCCGCGGTAATATCATATACCGCCGTCTCGGTCAGATTTACCGTATTGCCTCCGAGCCCGCTTGCTACTCCGCGTATATCGGTACCGCTTTTTAATTCCGAATAACTCATTTTTCCAACTCCTGAAAATTTTTAACCGAAAAAATAACCTGCCGAAAAAAAGCCGATGACCAGCAGTGCAATCGCACATGCTGTAAACAGCATAGAACGCAGAAAAACCCTCATGCCATGGCTCTGAATCATAAAATTCACCTCAGAGCTTATCATTCCCCGCAAAGCTCAAATTATTTATACCGGAGGTCGAAGCTATGACGGTTTATAAAATCGGCTGCGATAAAATCAAAATCACACTTACTCACAGCGAAGTGCTTTCATATTTCGGCAACTACGAAAGTATAGCCGTTCCAACCGCAGAAACAAAGCTTGCCATGAATATGCTTTTAAAGGAAAGCCTTACCGAAACCGGCTTTGACGGCGACGGACGTCTGCTTGTTGAGGTAAAGGCGCGTGAAAGCGCCGGCTGTATAATAATGATAACCTCTGCCGATAAAAACGGCAGACAGCGTATAAAGCCTATACGCCGCACGCTCGAATTCAGCGATTCCGAAAGTATGATCTTAGGTGTCGTATGTCTGTACCGCCGTTTCCGCCGTCTTGACAGCAGTCTTTATAAAATGGCCAAAAGCTACCGTCTCATCATAAATGTCAACTCAGACTGCGACTTCTTTTTTATGAATGAATTCTGTATACGGCAAAGCGATTCGGCCGGCGACGCCGCATATACCGAAGAGCATGGGCGTCTGCTTGTCAGGAACAGCGCCGTTGAAAGGCTCGGCAGCGTATTTTCTAAAAGCCTTTAATTTCCGAAATGCGGGTGCCCATATCATCGGCTGAAAATATATAATTCCCCGCCACCAACACGGTAGCGCCTGCTTTCACAGCCAATGGAGCAGTATCGGCGTTTATGCCGCCGTCCACTTCAAGCTCAATTTCCAGTCCGCGTGCCTTACATTCATCACGAAGCGCAGAAAGCTTTTCAAGCGCCGACGGCATAAATTTCTGCCCTCCGAAGCCAGGCTCCACCGACATTACCAGCACCATATCGCAAAGCGGAAGATATTCGAATATTTCTTCTGCCGAAGTGCCCGGCTTTATTGTGAGACAAGCCCTGCAGCCGTATGACCTGATATCCCTGAGAGTCTCGGCAACCGAACTTCCCGCCTCATAATGGAAGCCCAGCCAGTCGGAATATTCTGCAAACTCCTTAATATATCTGTGCGGACGGTCGATCATCAGATGAACGTCAAGCGGAAGACAGGTGTGTTGTTTTATAGACTTTATCACCGGAACACCGAAAGATATATTCGGTACGAAAATACCGTCCATAACGTCCAGATGAAGCATGTCAGCGCCCGCAGCTTCCAGTTTTTTTATATCGTCCTTCAGATTGAGAAAATCCGCCGTCAGAACCGACGGTGAAATTTTTACCGCCATTTTACCCCTCCGTTTGTTACAATATATTTGCCGGGTAAAGCACACCAGCCAGGTGTGCTTT
>USHL01000179.1 GCA_900554525.1 uncultured Oscillospiraceae bacterium
CTATAAAAATTTCAAGATAATCGTGACTGTGCGGTTGCGAAGGCCAGTCGTCTTCAAATTTGGTGGATCCAAAATAAAGCAGCAAAATTGAATTAAGACGTTCCAGTGATTTTTCTAATTCATTTTGCTGATATGAAATTACATTGTATGACAAAAAGCAACACCAACCTTTATTAAATTTTAACTTATTTTAGTTTAATTTGCAAGAGGTATATTTTGAAAACGGCAAAAAAACTAAAAAAACGTGCAATAAAATAATTGTATAATATAAATTTTTTTGTTATGCTATCAGTATAAAAATTGTTAAATTTTTACCACTTACTTCTTGGTTTATGTGGAGTGTATTTACATGAAAATTAACCTGAAGACAGAAAAATATATTAATGCGGTTCGTAAGCTTGACAATTGTTTTGATATTAAGCTTGACAATTCAGGGATGGAAGTATATGTGTATCGCTCTGATAAATTCCGCCTTACTGTGAAGCGTATCGGGAATACCGTGAAAATTTATTGCCCGTCCGATTCTGCCTTTTTCCGCGCTCTTATTTTGCTTAAAGAATATGAATTTTCAGGCGATTTTTGCTGTGAGGAGATAAAAAAGCTTAATTCTGTTGGATATATGGTTGATTGTTCGCGAAATGCGGCATATACCGTAACGACTGTAAAAAGGATAATACAGCATATTGCATTGATGGGATATGATTATCTCATGCTTTATTGCGAAGATACGATTTATAATGATGATTATCCGCTTTTGGGTTATATGCGCGCCAGGTACAGTCATTCTGAAATTAAGGAAATTGTTGCATTTGGAAAATTATACGGAATAGAATTGATTCCGTGTATACAAACATTGGCTCATCTTAAAGGCCTGGTTAAATGGAAAAAATATAATGAAATGGCCGATGTAAATGATATCCTGCTTGTTGACGATGAACGAACATATCAATTTATTGAGTCTATGATCAAAACTATGCGCGAATTATATGAAACCGATAAAATACATATCGGTATGGATGAGGCATTTTTGCTTGGCCGCGGCAGATATATGGATAAGCATGGCCTGAAACCGCAGAATGAAATATTCAAAAAGCATATAAACCGTGTAGTTGATATATGCGATAAATATGGATTTATTCGCCAAATTATGTGGTCGGCAAATGTAAAAAAGGAAGAAATACCTCAATCTGTAAGTATGGTATTTTGGGATTATTATTCTTTTGAAAAAAAGGATTATTTAAAATTGCTTGACGAAGCTGATGAATATTCCGGTAATATTATTTTCGGCGATTCAGCTTATAAATGTACGGGAATAGCATCAACTATGCGCCACAGTATGAACATAGCGCCGGCTGCATTAGCTGCCTGTGACGAAAAAGGCGTAAAAGATGTATTGGTTACTGCCTGGGGAGACAGCGGTGCAGAGTGTACTGTTTTTGCTCCGCTTGCGGTTTTGCAGCTGCATGCCGAATATGCATATTCGTGCAGTATAGATATGGGAAATGTCAATCGACGTTTAAAATTGACAGCGGGTATTTCTGCGGAGGCCATACTTGATTTTGATTACTGTAATCTGCTACCGGGAACAGATTTGGTATATGCAGTAAATCCCGGCACGGCGCTTTTGTATCAAGATGTATTAAGCGGAGTGCTAGACAAGCATGTCTCGTGCGCGCCGGATGCGTCAACTTATCTTAAAGACGGAATACGACTTTTCGAAGAATATTCATTAAAATATCCGGAATTCGCGTATGCGTTCGACGTACAAAAATCTTTGTGCCGTGTACTTTCAGTTAAATGGAATCTTGGCGTATTGTTCTTGATGAGTATGGGTATTTATTTTTCCACATTGAAACTGCCACAAACGATACGGATGATGGTTTATATATCGGATTAGGCGATGCAGACAATGATCTGTATTGGACCGGAGATTGCTCCGGAAGTGTTGTGACCGTTACAGATTCAGCAAAGCAGAGTGAAATAACGTTTACAAAGCGGATAAAGCTTCCGGCTAATTTTTCAGGATTTGTTGCGATGAAAATTTCCGATTGCTTTAAAGCTCATCCGGGATATACAGAAGGAAACGGAAAGCTGGAATTTGAAAAGTTTTCTTATCTGCAGATTTGGGATGCAATAGACGGAGAAGAAATCAGCGTTAAAAATGCAGGCTTCTGTGATTCGATAGAGGAACTGAAAAATTATTTTGGAATTAAAGCAGCCGCAATTCCTACTGTAGTAAATGTACAGAGCTTTCCTGATCTTAAACAGGTAAACTTCAGAAACGGTGTGACTATTGCTCTTGCAGATGCGCTTCAAGGGAAAAAAGGTCTTTCATTTAAACCTTCCGCGCTTTCTACGGTTACTATTGATTTTGATATAAAAGATTCAGACCAGTTAGCTAACAAAAAATATCTTTGCTTTTATATGAAAGCCCCGGATATTACAGATATGAATATGCTTCTCGGAATTTATGATTCCTCCGCCGCTGAAAAACAAATGTTTTGGAACAATGCGACCGAAGGATATAATTCTACAATTACACTTATCGATAAAAACGGGAAAGCAACAAATATCGCTGCGGCCAGAAAACTTAATTTGTCGGCGGGCTTTGAAGGCTATGTAGTAATTCCGATGTTTTCGGCACTTTCATTGCATCCGGGCTGGGCAGCAGACAATTCGGCATTGGATACTACCGGTATTACCGGAATGGATATTTGGTTTGAGGCTGATTATGCATACACTGATAAGGAATATATTATTGCTGATATTTGTCTTGCCGACAGTATCGGAGAGTATGCGGAATATCTGAATTTCAGTCAGGATATTATTGACGATATAAAGCAAAATGAAGATAACGGCATAATACCGTCTACAGGGGAGACGTCTTCGGCAGAAGCAGCGTTTTTACTGCTCACCGTTTCACTTGCCGCGGCGTTTGTGAGTGGTATAGTTTTGCAAAAGTATACTCGCAAAGCGTGAGAATGGAGAAAAATATGAAAAAAATTATAAGTATTGCAATGACTCTTCTGATGACTGTAGGCATATATTATTCGTTTTCATTTGCAGCATATGCCGACAGTTCTCTTACGGTTTTGAATGACTGTTCAAATCCTGCACAATTCCAAGGGCAGGCGGGACTAATTTACGGCGCAGCGTCTGATTCTCCTGACGGCAAGGCGTTGTCAATTGATTATGAGTATGGTCTTACCTTTAATATGCCTTCAAATGTACCTAAAGAAAACCGTGCAGCCGATGCATCGAAAAAATATTTGTGCTTTTGGATAAAAACGCCTTACAGTGAAAACGACAGCGGTATATTTATAGGTCTTCTGGAAGACTCAAAAAATGATCCGGAAAAACGTGAAATGATTTGGAACGGAAATGAAGCGGGATATTCCGGGCAGATAATAACTGTCAGCAAGAGCGGCGAAAAAGCCTATATGGATGCCGGAAGACTTTTGGTTCTTAAACCTGGCTTTGAAGGATATGTGGCCATACCTCTGCAAACCGGTATGGCTATGCATCCGGGATGGGCAAATGATGATAAAGTTTTTGATTACGGAAGTATTTCCGAAATACAAATTTGGTTTGACGGAAGTCATGTTGCTTATGATATGAATTATTGCTTTGATAATTTTGTTTTGGCAGCAGATGAAAATTCGTTTATTTCTATGGTTGAATCAGCGGGCGTAAAAATACAGGAACCTACGACTTCAACCGATGCCCCGCCTGCTTCATCGGCAACTCAGACTCCCGAAAGCCCTGCTACTTCTTCTCAGAACGAATCGCCCAAGCCCAATGAGTCTTCTCAGGAAAACCCAGCTTCAGA
>USHL01000180.1 GCA_900554525.1 uncultured Oscillospiraceae bacterium
GAATAAATATACCCCCGGATATTCCGGGGGTATATTTATTATAAACTTATGTAAGTTAGATAAGCTTTAAGCATCTGCCGAAAGCTGCCCGTTTAAAGGCTTAAGATTTTTTTTCTTTGACATTTGCGAGCGGGTTGGCGTCTACGGCATTTTTGATTTGGCTGTCAGATACGTGTGTATATATCTGGGTGGTGCCGAGATTGGAATGCCCTAAAATATCCTTTAAAACTCTTATGTCTACGTTGCCGTGCTGGTACATAAGCGTGGCGGCGGTGTGGCGCAGCTTATGGGTGGAATAGCCCATATTGCCGAGCCCTGCCTTTGCAAGATAGCTTTTCACTATATGCTGAACGGTTTTGTTGCTGATTCTGCGGTGGTTGCGGCTGATAAACAGCGCGTTGCGCTCGGTGGCGGGAAGCTCGGCAGGGCGCACCGCAATATATGCGCGAAGCGCCTCACGGCAGGCGTCGTTGAGATATACTATCCGTTCCTTGTTGCCCTTGCCCGTTACCGTCATAACACCGTCGGCGGTTATGTCCGAAAGGTTCAGCCCGCAGAGCTCCGAAAGCCGCAGCCCGCAGTTTAGGAAAAGCGTCAGTATGCAGTAATCCCGCTTGGCGTTGGGACCGTCTACGGCGTTCAGCAGCTCAAGCGAATCCTCAAGCGAAAGATGCTTGGGCAGCGATTGCTTAAGCTTCGGCGCCTCCAGAAGCTCCGCCGGATTGGTTTCTAACTGGTGGGTCTGCAAAGAAAGATACTTGAAAAAGATGCGTAAGGTAGAGGTTTTGCGGGCGCGTGTGGCGGTATTGTTGCCAAGCTCATTTTTGCAGAACACCATAAAGGCATATAGGTCGGATATGGTGACCGAGCGGACCAGCTCTATATCGGCGGCGGAAATATCTATCTTTTTAAATTCCATATCTTTGGGTACTTTGCCGCGCACCGTAAGCAGATAGCGGAAAAATACCTGCAGGTCAATATAATACCCCTCAACCGAACGGGAGGATTTGCCGCGTATGGTTTCGCTGTAGGTCAGAAAATCCCGTATAAAATCCGGGCAGCTTTGAAGAATTTCAAGTTTCATAATTGCAACTCCGCCAAATATGTATTATTATAAATATAATATCACTTAATAAATCTTTTTGCAATCTTAAAGAAAACTTAATATTTTAGGTGATTTATTCTTAAAACTTGATTGAGTATAATAATTATCGAAGGCAGGGGCAGAGAATGTATAACATTTTGATTTGCGATGATGAAAAGGATATTGTGGCGGCGCTGAAAATTTATCTTGAGGCCGAGGGGTATAAGACCTATACCGCTTACAACGGAAACGAAGCGCTTAAAGCGGTTGAGGAAAACGACATACAGCTTGTGCTGATGGATATAATGATGCCCGAGTGCGACGGCATAACGGCAATGGTAAAGCTGCGCGAGCACAGCAATATCCCGGTTATACTTTTGACAGCCAAAAGCGAGGATACCGATAAAATTCTCGGTCTGAACGTCGGCGCCGACGATTATGTGACCAAGCCTTTTAATCCGGTAGAGGTCATCGCAAGGGTAAAGTCCCAGCTTCGCAGATATATCCAGTTGGGCGGAGGCAGCGTATCCTCCGAAAAAACGGGATATACGATAGGCAATATAGAGCTAAACGACAAAACAAAGCAGGTGTTTGTCGACGGCGAGGAAAAACCTCTCACTCCCACAGAATTTGAAATTTTAAAGCTTTTGATGAAAAATGCGGGAGAAGTGCTTTCTCCGAAAGAAATTTATCAGAAGGTGTGGGGCGACGCCGCTTACGGCGCGGAAAGCACTGTGGCGGTCCATATCAGGCATCTGCGTGAAAAAATCGAGATAAACCCGGCTGAGCCGCGGTATCTCAAGGTTGTCTGGGCTCACGGCTATAAAATGGAAAAAGGTGTATAGCAATGAAAAGACTTAAGGAAAGTCTCCCCGCCAAAATAGCGGCGATAATGCTTTCCTTTGCTGCTGTGGCTATTTGTGTCGTTTCGGCTGTGTCTGCTGTTGTAATGGTAGACGCGCAATTCTATACAAGAACAGAGGAAAGCCTGAAAAAAGAAGCGCTGGAGGATCTTGCCCGGAGCGAGATGAATATTATAGCGGAGGAATATGGCAACGGTACGGACCTGAATTATTATACCGAAACTAAAAACGCTTACTTCACTATTAAGGCTTCCTATAGCGGAGAAATGATATTCAATAACTATAACGGTGAGGAATATCTGGCAAAGGAAACCGGAAAAGAGCTTTCGGTTTACGGCCAAGTTCTTGCGTATGACGTGAATGGCTATCAATACTATGAGAATGACCAGATTGCAACGGTAGATATAGAGGTTTATATAGCCAAGGATATGATGCATACGGATAAAATCAAGCTGGTGTATGATTTTATCGGTTTTATTTATCCTTTGCGTTATTCGGTATATATTATATGCGCGGTTTCGCTTGTTGTGGCGGCGGTGCTGCTTATATTTCTTTACTGCGCGGCAGGGCACCGGAAAGACGGCACGATACAGCTTAATCACCTTGATAAGGTGCCGTTCGATCTGCTTCTGGCGGTCGCGTTGATTGTGGAATGTGTGTTTATTTACTTGCCGTCCGTCAGTTTCAGAATGTGGGTATTTGCCGTTACTGTTGCTTTATTTTGCATTGTCAGCTATTTTACGGCTCTGGCCGTTACGCTTACCTTTGCCACGCGTATAAAAACCGGAACGCTCATCAGCAATAACCTTATTTATAAGCTGCTGCGCTTTATAGGCAGATATCTGAAAAAAGGCTGGAATGCGTTAAAGTACATTTTCAAAAACCTTTCGCTGATCGGTAAAACCGTTCTGATTGTTGCGGCGGTAGTGTTTGCCGAGTTTATAGTCTTTATGTTCGGCTATTATTCGTCTGCGGTCCTTTTCTTCTGGTGGTTTGTTTTTACGGCCGTAATTTCGCTTGTGGTGCTTTTCACGGCGGTCATTCTTCAGAAAATCAAAAAAGGCGGCGAGAGAATAGCCCTCGGCGACCTTGATTTCAAAATTGATACTCAGTATATGTACGGAGATTTCAAGCGCTTTGCCGAAAGCTTAAACAATATAAATTTAGGTCTGCAAAACGCGGTCAATGAAAAAATGAAGAGCGAGCGCTTTAAAACCGAGCTTATCACAAACGTTTCCCACGATATAAAAACCCCGCTGACTTCAATCATAAACTATGTGGATTTAATCAAAAAAGAGCAGCCTGAAAACGAGAATATAAAACAGTATATAGAGGTGCTCGACCGTCAGTCGGGGAGACTGAAAAAGCTGATTGAGGATCTTGTTGAGGCCTCCAAGGCGTCTACCGGCAACCTTGCGGTCAGCCTTACCGAATGTGAGGTAGGCGTACTCCTTTCACAGACGATAGGCGAGTTTGACGAGCGGCTTTCCAAATCGGGTCTTACGGCGGTATTGAAACAGCCTGAAACGCCGGTCAGAATTATGGCGGACGGACGTCACCTGTGGAGGGTGTTCGATAATCTTATGAGCAATATCTGCAAATACTCCCAGACCGGCACCCGTGTTTATTTGGACGTTTCGGTAAAGGACGGCAAGGCGGTTATCACCTTCAGGAATATATCGAAGTATGAGCTGAATATTTCGAGCGAGGAGCTTATGGAGCGTTTTGTGCGCGGCGATTCCTCGCGTCATACCGAGGGCAGCGGGCTCGGGCTTTCGATAGCAAGAAGCCTTGTCGAGCTGCAAAACGGTCAGATGAAATTAGATGTAGACGGCGATCTCTTCAAGGTTATCCTTACCTTTGACGCGGTCTGA